>JAPOVQ010000003.1 GCA_026708035.1 Chloroflexota bacterium
GCTGATCCTCCAGCTGCTCCTCGTCGCGGCCCTGGCCCTGGCGCTGGCACGGCCCGAATGCACCGGCACGCGCACCGTCGGACCGCCGGTGGCGGTGGTGCTGGACGCGTCCATGTCCATGCAGATTGCCGACGTGGGCCGTCCCCGGATCGAAGCCGCCAAGGACCAGGCGATCGCGTTCGTCCGCACGTTGCCCGCCGACGTGCGCGTGTCGGTGCTCAGCGCCGAGGGCGCGCCGCGGCCGCTGGTAACGCACAGCGCCAACCGATTTGAGATCGAGGCCGCGATCGACGGCATCCGGCCAACCGCCGCCGAGGGTGCGATTCCGGGAACGCTGGACATTGCGCTGTCCCTGGCGCCGCTCGCCGCCGGCGGCATGGTGGCGCTGTTCAGCGACGGCGCGTTCGAGCTGCCGCCGGGCCGCGCCTATGACGACGTGACGGCGTTCATCGTGGCGGGGGACGCGGCCAACGTGGCGCTGGAGCAATTCGCCGTGCGCCGGGAGTTTGGAGAGGCGCGCGGCGTCCAAGGCCTGATCGTGGTCCGCAATGACGGCACGCGGGCGGCCGACGTCACAATCCGTATCGAGGCGGCCGGCATCGACGTTGCCGAACGCCAACTGACCATCGAGCCGCGCGCCCGCGAAACCTTGCTCATCGACGATCTCGGCGCGGCGCCGGGCTACTCCGCCACCGTGGTGCGCGGCGACGACGGCCTGGCGCTGGACAACACCGCGTATGCGGAGCTGAGCGATCCGCGGAACCTGCGGGTCCTCGTTGTCGGTGAGGAAACCGAGCCGATCGTGCGGGCGCTGCAAGCGTCGGCCAGGGTCACGGCGGCCGGCGGAACGCCGGGCGAGTTCGACACCGAGCGCCCGCACGACGTCTACGTGTTCCAAGGCTGGCTGCCCGAGTCGCTGCCCAACGCCTCGGTGGTGTTGGTGGGTCCGCCGGATGTCGAGGCGCTTGGGATTCAGGAGCTCCCCGCGCTGGAGTCCGCGCCCCGCGCCGCCCGGGACAGCGTGCTCCTGAGGCACGTGGACCCGATCGCGATCACCCTGCCGCAGGCGCGGCGCTATGGTGCACCGGCCGAGCTTGCAGTCGACCTGGACGTCGACGGCGGCGCCGTGCTGGCCCACGGGATCATGGACCGGCGGCGGCTGGTGCTCATCGGGCTCGACCTGCTGTCCCCGATCGCCACCATCGCCCCCTGGTACCCCGTGCTGTGGAGCAACGTCCTGCAGTGGGCCGATCCGTTCAACCCGCGCGGGGGCGATGCGCCGCTCACCCCCGACCGGCCGGCGCGGCTGATTCCGCACCCGCTCGCCGACGCGTTCGAAGTGGTGCACCCGAGCGGGACTCGGACGGAATTCCCGGTCACCGCCCCCGCGGTGCTCGACGCCGGCGAGATCGGGACCTACGTCGTGCGGCAATACCGCGATGGCCAGGTGCTGTCGCAGACACGCCTGGTGGTCGAGCCGCCCGAGGGAGAAGTTGGCACCGGTTTCGCCCAGACGATGACGGGCGCCGCGGCGCCCACGGCCGGCGCGACCGCGGGGGTGCCGGAGACCGTCCGGCTGTGGCCGGTCTTCGCCGCGCTGGCGTTGTTCTTCCTGATCGCCGAGTGGTGGTGGTTCCACCGCGTTCGCGGGTTGCGGTAGCGCCGTGACGCTGGATCGCATCTGGCTGCTCGCCTTCCTGGCGCTCATCCCGCTCGCCATTTGGATGACGCACGCGAGCCGCGCCCGACTCTCGCGGCGACGCACAGCCGTTGCCGCGATCCTGCGCTCGGTGGCCATCGCCGCCATGGTGGTGGCGCTGGCCGGACCCGGAGGCGGCAGCGGCCCACCCGTCACGATCTTCGCCGTTGACACCTCGGCCAGCGTGCCGCTGGCCGATCAGGCCCTGGCCATGGGGCAGGTCGAAGACTTCGCGCGGGCCTTCAGCTCCGACACACCGGTCGGCGTGGTTCAGTTCGCTGGCCGCGCCGCGGTGCTCGCCTCACCTGATCGTCTGGAGGAGGCCCCGCCGCTCACGGCAGCGGTGCCGACCGACGCGACGGATCTGGCGCAGGGCCTCTCGGCGGCCCTGGCGCTCGTGCCGCCCGATCGTGAGGGCCGGATCGTGCTCGTCAGCGACGGCAACCCGACGGCGGGCAATCTTGACGCGGCGATCAACGCGGCGGTCGTCCGCGGCGTCACGGTCTCCCCGATGCCGGTGGCGAGCGAGGCCGGCACCGACCTGGCCATCGACGGTCTCGACGTGCCCCCGGCGGTGCGCCGGGGCGCGGCGGCCCAGGCGCAGATCACGGTCGTGTCCGGCCGTCTCACCAGCGCACGACTCCGGCTGTGGAGCGCGGGCACGCTGCTCAGCGACGCCCAGGTCGAGCTTCGCCCGGGTCGCCAGACCTTCATCGCGGACTTGACCGGCCTGCCCGACGGCTTTCACCGCCTGCGAGCGGAGCTGCTGGAGGACGCCGACGTGCGGCGGGCCAACAACGTGGCCGAGGCCGCCACCTGGGTGCAGCCGGCGGGATCGATTCTGCTCGTCGGCGACGCCGTGGCGCCGGCAGTCCAGGGGGCGCTCGCGGCGTCCGGCCTCGACATCACCGCGGTCCGACCGGCGGACCTCGAGTCCACAGCGCTCAGAGAATTCGACGCCGTGGTGATGACCGATACCGCCGCCGATTCGCTGAGTCGCATCCAGATGGAATCGCTGCGGGAGTACGTGCGCGACGGCTACGGCCTCGTGGTGGCCGGCGGCGCCCAAAGCTACGCCGCGGGCGGGTATGAAGGCACGCCGCTGGACGAGGTGCTTCCCGTGTGGTCGAACCCAACCGAGGCGCGGCCCGACCCACGCCTGGCCATCGTGCTGCTGATCGATCGATCGTCGAGCATGTCGCGGGAGACGCCCGACGACAAAGTCAAGATCGACCTGGCGATCCAGGGGGCCGTGGAGGCGGTGGAGGTGCTCGACGAAGGCGACATCATCGGCGTGATCGCCTTCGACGAAAACACGCAGTGGGTCGTCCCGCCGCGCGCCATGGAAAGCGTCACCGACCTCTCAAGCGTGGTCGACGCCATCCAGCGGATTCAGATCGGCAATCTGACCGACATGTTCCTCGCCATGTATACGGCCAGGGAGCGACTGCAACGGGTCGACGCCTCCGTGAAGCACGTGATCCTGCTGACGGACGGCAAGGCCCACCGCGGCGACTTCGAGGCGATGACCCGCTCGATGCGGCGGCGCGATATCACCATCTCGTCCATCGCCATCGGGGAAGACGCGGACAAGGACCTGCTGACCGAGGTGGCGCGACTGGGCAACGGCCGCTACTACTTCGCACCCACGGCCAGCGACCTGCCGCGGGTCCTGACGCAAGAGACGCGGTTGGCCGGCGAGTTCGCCATCGTCGAGCGGGAGTTTCAGCCGCGGCTCCAGACGCCCAGCCCGGTCTTTGCCGGCGAGCTGCAGGGGCAGGCGCTGCCCAACCTGACGGGCTACGTCCGCACGCGGGCCAAGCCCACGGCCGAGGTCGTGCTGGCCTCCGATAGCAACGATCCCATCCTGGCGCAGTGGCAGTTCGGCCGTGGTCGCGCAGTGGCCTGGACATCGGATCTCGGGGGCGACTGGGCCGAGGACTGGTCCCAATGGCCCATGTTCGCCGCCTACCTGCGCCAGGCGGTGGACTGGGTGATGCCGCCGCCCGACGGGACGCTCGCGGAAGGCCTGTACCCGGTCGTGGAGGCCACCGCCGAGCGCACCACGATCACGATCGACTCGCTGGAGTCCGACGGGAGCTTCCGAAACGGGCTGGACACGAGCGTGCGACTGATCTCACCCGGGGGTGAAACGCTGGCCCACACCGCCCACCAGTCAGCGCCCGGCCGCTACACGCTCGACACGGCCAGCCCTCCGCCGGGCGTCTACGAGGTCCAGATCGAGCAACGCACCGCCGGGGCGCTGGTGGCGAGCAGCCAGACGTCGCTCGTGGTGCCCGCGCGCGCGGAATTCCGCAGCATCGAGCCCGACCTGGCCACGCTGCGCCGCATCGCGGCGGCGACGGGCGGCGCGATGGTCGAGACGCCGACGGATCTTGCCCGCACCGCGCTCCGCGCCACGCCCGGGGGTCAGCACCTGGGATGGCCGCTGTTTCTCACCATCGGGCTGCTGTGCGCCGTGGCCGACATCGGCGTTCGCCGGGTTCGCGGTACCCCGCGCGAGGTCTGGGAACAGCTTCGGGAGCGTGTAGAATCGCTGCGTACGGCGCTTCGTTCGCTGCGCCGCCTGCGGCGCTTCCGACAGCGCCCCTGACATCGTTTCTAGCCTGTGAATAACCCCATCGGGCGCCTCGCGCAATCATTTCAGCGGGCGGGGTTTGCCCTGTATCTGGTCGGTGGCCCCGTGCGCGACCGCATCCTCGGGCGCGAGTCTGCGGACTTGGACTTCACCACCGACGCGCGCCCGCCCGAGATCAAAGTGTTGCTGCGCCGCGCCGGCGCCGACCATATCTACGCCGTGGGCGAGCGGTTCGGCACCATCGGCGCGATCTTCGGCGACATGCCGGTCGAGATCACCACCTATCGGTCGGAAACCTACGAACCCGGCTCACGCAAGCCAAGCGTGACGTTCGGCCACTCGCTGGAGGGCGATCTCTCCCGCCGCGACTTCACGGTGAACGCCATCACGCAGGACATCGCGACGGGCCGCATCTTCGACCCGCTGGGCGGACTCGGCGACATCGCGCGGCGCGTGATTCGGGCCGTGGGCACCCCCGACGACCGGTTCCGCGAAGACCCCCTGCGCGTGCTGCGGGCCGTGCGCTTCGCCGCCCAACTGGATTTCACGATCGACCGCGACACGGCCGCCGCCATGCGCCGCCAGGCCACGGGCTTGGGGACGATCAGCGCCGAGCGGATCGGCGCGGAAATGCACCTCATCATGGCCTCGGACCGCCCCAACCGCGCCATCGTGACGCTGCTGGAGCTCGGGCTGCTGGGCTTCGTGATTCCCGAGCTGATCGCCATGCAGTCCACGGTTCAGGACGAGCGGCACGAGCACAAGGACGTGTTCGCCCACACCATGCGCGTGCTCGCCGGGACGCCGAACCGCCTGGAGTTGCGCTGGGGCGCCCTGCTGCACGACGTGGGCAAGCCCGCCACCAAGACCGTGCGTCGCGGGCGGGTGCACTTCTACGGCCATGCCGAGGTCGGCGCCCGCATGACGCGCACCATCCTGGAGCGGCTGCGCGCCGACAACCGGCTGACCGACCGCGTCTGCCACATCGTGGTGCTGCACATGCGCGCCAACGGCTACGAGCCGTCGTGGACGGACGGCGCGGTGCGGCGCTTCATCCGCGAAGCCGGCGCGGAGCTCGACAACCTGCTCGCCCTGTCCCGCGCCGACATCACCAGCTATCGGCCGCGGCGCGTCGAGACGGGACTCGCCCGCGTCGCCGAGTTGCGGGCGCGCTGCGACAGCCTGATGGCCGAGCAGGACGTCACCGCCCTGGACAGCCCCCTGGACGGCCATGCCCTCATGGAGCTGTTCCAGCGCCCGCCCGGCCCATGGATCAAGCCCGTCAAACAGCACTTGCTCAATCTCGTGCTCGACGGTGAGCTGGCCCCGGACGACACCGAAGGAGCGACCGAGATCGCGCGCGAGCTGGTCGAGCGTGAGTCGGGCATAGCGGCCGCACCGGCCAAGGCCTAGCTCGGTGGAGTCCAGCGCCGACCAGTGGGAGCGCCTACGGGGCTGGCTCCAGCGCAAGATTGCCCAGATGGCGGAAGGCGATTTCGAACGCCTGCCGCCGCAGTTCAGCGATGACCGCGGCCGTCGGGCCAGTGAGGCCTATGAGACGGTGCTGCTGGCGATGGAGGTCCTCGAAGGGCGGCGCGGCACGGTTGTCCGCCAGCCCGACGACACGACCTGAGCGGGGCCGCGCTCCCCTTCCGGTGGCCTAGGCTGCGTGCAGCCTGGGAACACTCCCCGCAAACCACGTCTGATCGCTTTGATTGTCACTCCGAGCCGCAGGCGAGGAATCTCAGACGTACGTTCTCGGAAGCAGAAAGTGAGATTCCCGCACCCCGGAACCTGGATTCCGGCTTTCGCCGGAATGACGGAAGGGCAGATCCGGTGGCCCGGGCTGCGTGCAGCCTGGGATAGTCGTGCGCCCACCCGACCGGTCGCCGCCCGCGACGCGCTAGCATGAGCCGTCTCGTCCCCGAGTCCAGCGAAGTGCCACAGGACCCTGACGCCACCGACGTATTGATCATCGGCGCCGGCGCTTCGGGCGCCGCCGTGGCCTGGTCTCTGGCTCGGGCCGGCATCGGGGTCACCTGCCTGGAGCAGGGCGGATGGCTGGATCGCACCGACTATCCGCACGAGTTGCCGGACTGGGAGATGCACCGGCAGACCGACTTTTCCAACGATCCAAACGTGCGCGGGCGGCCCGAGGACTACCCGCTCAACAATGCCGACACGCCCATCGCGCCGCTCATGTTCAACGCCGTGGGCGGCAGCACCATCCACTGGGCGGGCCACTTCCCGCGATTTCGGCCATCCGACTTCCGCGTGCGCGCGCTGGACGGGGTGGCCGACGACTGGCCCATCGTCTATGAGGACCTGGAGCCCTTCTACGAAGAAAACGACCTCAACGTTGGCGTGGCCGGGCTCAGCGGCGATCCGGCCAATCCGCCGCGCGGCCCGCGGCCGCTGCCGCCGGTCGCGCTCGATCCCGCCGCGTACGTCTTCATCGACGGACTCGAAAAGCTCGGCTGGCATTGGTGGCCGGCCGACGGCGCCTTGCTTACCGCGCCCTACGGCGACGGCCGCCACGTGTGCAACCGTTGCGGTCCGTGCGACTTGGGGTGCCCGAACGGCGCCATGTCGAGCGCCCACGTCACCTATTGGCCCAAGGCCCTGGACCACGGCGCGCGCCTCGTGACCCACGCCCGCGTGCGCGAGATCACGGTCGATGCCCGCGGCCGGGCGTCCGGCGCCGTCTACTACGACCGGGACGGCGTGGCGCGACACCAAGCCGCACGCGCGGTCGTGATGGCGTGCAACGGCGTGGGCACACCGCGTCTGCTGCTCAACTCCGCCTCGGCGCTGTTTCCCGACGGGCTCGCCAACTCGAGCGGGTATGTCGGCCGGAACCTGATGTTCCATCCCATCGGCTTCGTGAGCGGAGAGTTCGAGGAAGATCTGGTTGGTTACCAGGGTCCGCTCGGCGTGCTGCTCCACTGCCAGGAGTTCTACGAAACCGACTTGTCGCGAGGCTTCGTGCGTGGATGCCAGATGCAACTGCATCACGATTTCGGCCCGCTGAGCACGGCGCTCGGGGGGTTTACGGCACACCGCGTACCCTGGGGCGCCGATCACCATCGGGTGATGCGAAAGCGGCTCGGCCGCACGCTGTCGATCACCGCGATGACCGAGGATCTGCCGGAGCTTCACAATCGGGTCACGCTCGACGAGACCCTCACCGACAGCCACGGAATCCCGGCGCCAAAGATCAGCTACACGCTGAGCGACAACACGCAGCGCGCGATCGACTTCGTGGTCGCGCGGGCGCGCGAGCTCCTCGAAACGTGCGGTGCGCACGAGGTGCGGGAGCTGCCCTGCGTTCCCGAGTCGGGCTGGCACCTGATGGGAACGGCGCGGATGGGGAACGACCCGGAAACCTCGGTGGTGGACCGCTGGGGCCGCGCCCACGACGTGCCAAATCTATTCGTGGTCGACGCCAGCCTCTTCGTGACCGGGGCGCCGGTCAACCCCACCAGTACGATTCAGGCGCTGGCCCTGCGCACGGCAAGCTGGATCGGCGCCCATCACCGCGAGATCGCCGCGTGAACGCCGAGTTGCGCTTCCTGACCGACGAGCAGTTGCGCCTGGCAACGGCCGTGCTGGACGTGATCGTCCCGCCCGATGGCGAAAGGCCAGGCGCCGGCGGGGCCGGAGGCGCCGAGCGCTTGGACGCCATCCTGGCCGAGCGACCCGACGTCAGGCGCCCGGTGCTCGAAGCGCTGCGGGCGATTGACATCGCCGCCGGCCCACGCGGTTTTCTGGCACGTGATTCCGCGACCCGGCCCGATGTCTTGCGAACGGTTGAGATGGCGCAACCCGAGGCCTTCACCGCCCTGGTCACGCAGACATACAACGCCTACTACACGTGCCCCAAGGTTCGCCGTGAATTAGGCTTCACACCCGAGAATCCGCAGCCCGAGGGATACACGCAAGCCCGACCCTTCGACCCCACCCTGCTCGAAGGTGTGCGCACGCGCAATCGGACCTGGCGCCGCGTTTAGTTGCGACGGCCGGTGGCCGCCGAGATTGGCTTACGCCTTCTGCACGCCCAGGTCGCCGGCCCGCATTTCGAACTGAACCTTGAAGCCGGACTGCGCGGCTGCCGACTGGATGCGGCCGCGAATCGTGGGCTGTCGCTTCTTCTCTTGATCCGAGAGGCTGATGACTACCCACTCGCCACGCGACGTTTTATCCAGACGGTCGACAATCTCGCGAATCTCAGGGCTGATGCGACGAGAACGCTGTGGTCGCTGCTTCCAGTCGCCGGTTGAAACTACCTCTTTGACCTTCATCCGATTCCTCACTCCTGTCGAACAATCCACATTGGATCGGGTCATCATGACACACGCCAATCGTCTGATGCAAATGTCGGACCAGTGTTGAAGCTATCCGGGATGTAATCGTGGCAATACTGGGCGGGCGGCTGCCGGTGCCTTGCACGCTATCTTTTTGCGACCTTGTATTGCGGCAATTGGTGCGCTGCCGGGTGATCTAATCGTGGGTCCATTCCCACGAGAGCGTGTCTTGCCGAAAGACTGGTCCGTCCCTACATACGCGCTTGACGCCATGCGTGGTGCGGACCACGCAGGAGTAACACACCCCAACGGCGCAGCCCATGCGCGCCTCAAGCGACGCGAAGACCGGGCGTTGACCGCGCTCTAATCCGAATCTGGCGCCGAGCCGCGACATTGCCTCGAGCATCGGCGTGGGACCGCACACGAACACTTGCTGGGACCAGTCCCACCAATCGGGAACTAGGTCCGTGATGACGCCCGCATGGCCCTGCGAGCCGTCGTCCGTCGCAGTGAGATAGGTCGTCGACTCCGGAATCCAGTCCGCGGGAGTGATACCCGCGGCATCCCGCGCGCCGCACAACATGGTGGATTCGACGCCGTTTGCCGCCGCGCGGTCTGCCATTACCAGCAGCGGCGCCAGTCCGATCCCCCCGCCGACGAAGAGCGCCCGCTCGGCGTTCGGCTGCCACTCGAACCACGTTCCGAGCGGGCCGAGCAAGTCGATTTCCGTTCCCGGATCTTGCCGCACGAGCCAGTCGGTGCCGCGACCCACGACATCGATCAGAAAGGCGATTCGGCCCTGCTCGGACTCCACGCGGCTGAAGCTCAACGGTCGCCGCAGCATGGGGTCGTAGCTGCCGGGATCGCCGCACAGGGCGTGGGCAAACTGTCCGGCGCGGGCGGTCGCCGCAATGCCCGGCGACTCGTAGGTGCACCACCACAGGCGCTCGGTGATGCGCACGTTGCGGACGACCCGCGCCGTCTCCTGCTGCGCCTTCACGCCGAGGCCGGCGCCGCGCCGCGGTATTCGTCGATTGTGCGCACGTCATACGATCCGCGCGTGGTGCCGAGCGCGTCCAGCAGCGAGCGGACCGTCTCCAGCGTGGTCAAGCAGGGAGTGCGCGTCTCCGCGGCGGCCCGACGCATGTAGTGACCGTCCTGCAGCGCCTGGCGGCGGCCCGTCAGCGTGTTGACCACCAGCACGCTGCTGCCCGAGCGGATGAACTGCTCCACGTTTGGGGTGCCGGCCCGCATTTTGGCCACCGTGCGAGCGCGGAGCCCAAGGTCGCGAATGAAGCGCGCTGTGCCTTCCGTGGCGACGAGCCCGTATCCCAGCTGATCCAGGCGTCGGATGATGTCGACGGCCCCGGGCTTGTCGCGGTCGGCGATCGAGAGCAGCACGTCGCCCTCGGGCGGCAGCGCGTTGCCCGCCGCGATCATGGCCTTGAGCAGAGCGGGCGGAAACGCGCGATCCACGCCCATCACTTCGCCCGTGCTCTTCATCTCCGGGCCCAAATAGGTATCCACGCCCGAGAGCTTGGCCATCGAGAACACGGGAGCCTTGACGGCGACCAACGGGGGCACCGGCGCCAGACCCGGCGCCCAGCCAAGCTCGGCCAGCGAGGCGCCGAACAGCGTCTGCATGGCCAGGCGCACCATCGGAATTCCGGTGGCCTTGCTCAAGAACGGCACCGTGCGGCTGGACCGCGGGTTCACCTCCAGCACGTAGACGTCGCCGTCGTACTCCACGTACTGCACGTTGACGAGCCCGCGCGCGCCGAGGCCGGCGCAGATGCGCTGCGTGGCTTCCAGAATGGCCGCCTGCGTCGCCGCCGACGCCGTGACCGGCGGGTACACGGCAAAGCTGTCGCCGGAATGAACGCCGGCCCGCTCGATGTGCTCCATGATGCCGGGAATCAGCGTGTGGACGCCGTCGCAGATCGCGTCGACTTCGAGCTCCCGGCCTTCGAGGTATTTGTCGACCAGCACCGGGCGTTCGGGCGAGGGCTGAGTGACCTCACGGATATAGCGTTCGAGCTCCTGCCGGTCGTCGACGATCTCCATGGCGCGCCCGCCCAAGACGTAGGACGGCCGCACGAGCACCGGATACCCCAGCTGCTCCGCCACGGTCACCGCGTCCTGCATGCGGGTCACCGTGGCCCCCGGCGGACGCAACAGCCCAAGCCGTTCGAGGAACCGGTCGAACTTGGCCCGATCCTCGGCCTCGTCGATGCTGCCCGGACCGCCGCCCGCGATCTCATGGCCCAGCGTGTAGAGCGGCTCGGCGAGGTTGATCGCCGTCTGGCCGCCAAACTGCGCGATGGCGGGAGGCATCCCGTTGCGCCGGCCCTCGTTCGCCAGCACGTCGGCCACGCTCTCCACGTCCAGCGCCTCGAAATACAGCCGCGTGGACGAGTCGAAGTCGGTGCTCACGGTCTCCGGGTTCGAGTTGATCATCACGCTGGCGCGCCCCGCCGCTTGCAGGGCCCACGCCGCGTGGACGGAGCAGTAGTCGAACTCGATGCCCTGCCCGATGCGAATCGGTCCGCTGCCGATCACCACCGCCGGCGAGTCGGCTTCGGGCCGGGCCTCGTTTTCGTGCTCGTAGGTGCTCCAGTAGTAGGGCGTGACGGCGTCGAATTCCGCCGCGCACGTATCGACCATCTTGTAGACCGGAGTGATCCCGTATGACTCGCGCCGTTCGCGCACGCGCTGGGGCAGCTCGTCGGCCAACGCGGCGATCATCTCGTCGGAAAAGCCCATCCGCTTGGCATCCCACAGCAGGTCGGCCGTCAGCGGTTCGTTGAGCAGGCGGCGCTCCATGGCGTGGATGGCGGCCATCTTGTCAACGAAGAAGATGTCGATGCGCGACCGCCGGGCGACCTCCGCCGGCTCCGCCCCGCGCCGCAGGGCCGCCATGATGGCCCACAGCCGCTCGTCGTGCCCATGGTCGATGCGCCACCAGATGGCCTCATCGTCGTCGGCCCACGCCGGGTCCTCCCAGAGCAGCGTGCGGCCGCCGATCTCCAACCCGCGAACGGCCTTGTTGAGGCAGGCCTCGATGGTCCGCTCGATCGCCATCACCTCGCCGGTCGCCTTCATCTGGGTGCCCAGGCGCCGGTCGGCGTGCTCAAACTTGTCGAACGGCCAGCGCGGGATCTTGGTCACGACATAGTCGAGCGCGGGCTCGAACGCGGCGCAGGTCCGCTGGGTGATGGGGTTGGGCAACTCGTCGAGCCGCCGGCCCAGGGCGATCTTGGCGGCAATGCGCGCGATGGGATAGCCGGTGGCCTTGGAGGCCAGCGCGGATGACCGGCTCACGCGTGGATTCACTTCGATCACGGCGTAGTTGAAGGACTTGGGATCGAGGGCGAACTGGACGTTGCACCCGCCCTCCACGCGCAGCGCGCGAATGATGCGCAGCGCCGCGGACCGGAGCATCTGGTACTCCTTGTCGCTGAGGGTTTGACTGGGGGCGAACACGATGGAGTCGCCCGTGTGCACGCCCATCGGGTCGAAGTTCTCCATGTTGCAGACGGTGATGCAGTTGTCGGCGCCGTCGCGCATCACCTCGTACTCGATCTCTTTCCACCCGGCCAGCGAGCGCTCCACGAGGACTTGCCCGATCGGGCTCGCCTGGAGCCCGCCATTGACCACCGCCTCAAACTCGTCCTCATGCCGCGCGAATCCCCCGCCGGTTCCGCCCAGGGTGTAGGCCGGGCGCACCACCAGCGGGAAGCCGCACGAGCGCGCGAAGTCCCAGGCTTCGGGCAGCGAGGTCACGGTGCGACTCTCGGGCACGGGCTCGCCGATGCGCTCCATCAACGCTCGAAATCGCTCCCGGTCCTCCGCGTCCTGGATGCCTTCCAGCGGCGTGCCCAGCACCCGCACGTCCGAGGCGTCCAAAATGCCCGCCTCGCCAAGCTCCACCGCCATGTTGAGGCCGGTTTGTCCGCCCATGGACGCCAGCAGCCCCTGCGGGCGTTCCTGCTCGATGACTCGCGCGAGCACTTCGCGCGTGATGGGCTCGATGTAGACGCGGTCGGCGATGCCTTCGTCCGTCATGATCGTGGCGGGGTTGGAGTTGACCAGGATCGAGCGCACGCCTTCTTCGCGCAGCGCCTTGCAGGCCTGCGTCCCGGCGTAGTCGAACTCCGCCGCCTGGCCAATCACGATCGGCCCCGAGCCGATCACCAGCACGCTGTCGAGATCAGCCACGCATGCGTCCTCGGGCCGGCAACGTCGTCAAGCCGCGTGCCCGTCCACGCCCTCGATCGCGTCGAGAAACCGGTCGAAGAGGTATTGGTTGTCCTGGGGGCCTGGACTGGCCTCGGGGTGGTATTGAATGGAAAAGACGGGCAGGCGCTCGTGGCTCAGACCCTCGACTGAGCCGTCGTTCAAGTTGACGTGGCTCACGGTGAATCCGCTGTCGGCGGGAATCGAGTCCGCATCCACCTGAAAGCCGTGGTTCTGCGAGGTAATGTGCACCCGCCCATCCGTGAGGTCCTGCACCGGGTGGTTGGCGCCGCGATGGCCGAAGGGCAGGCGGCTGGTGGTGGCCCCGATCGCCAGCCCCAGGACCTGGTGCCCCAGGCAAATGCCCATCAGGGGATAGCGACCGATCATGGCGCGGACGGTTTCTACGGCCCGGTCGGCCTGAACGGGATCGCCCGGTCCGTTGCCCACCACGACTCCGTCCGGCTGCAGGGCATCGATGTCGCTCGGCGTTGAGCCGTAGGGCAGCACGTGCACCCGCGCGCCCCGACGGGCGAGCGAGCGCACGATGTTGGTCTTGACGCCAATGTCCAGGAGGGCGATGCGCGGTTCTCGGTCGCGCCGTCGGGGCTCCGGCCAGGGCGCCCACGGCGCGCTGGTGGCCGTGAACGGCTCGGGGACGGTGACTTCGGCGACAAACGGCTGGTCGTCGTAGGGCGGCAAGTCCTGCGCCCGCTCGACCTCGCTCTCGGCCCAGGCCGCGGCGCCCGGATGCGCTCCCCGCAGCCAGTGGAGGGTCGTGGCGCCGCGGGCCACATCGCGCGGAGCGCGAACCAGCCGGCTCGGCGCCGGTCCCGTGCGGCGGATCACACGCACCAACGCTCGCGTGTCGATGCCCATGATCCCGGCGATTCCGTGCTCGTCCAGAAACGCGCCCAATCCGCCGGCCGCGCGCCAGTTGCTGGATGTCGGCGCAAGCTCACGCACGACGAGCCCGGCGATCCACGGGCGGCGCGACTCGACGTCGTCGGCGTTCACGCCATAGTTGTTGATCAGCGGGTAGGTCAGGGTCACGATCTGCCCGCGGTACGACGCGTCGGTCGTGATTTCCTGATAGCCCGTCATGCTGGTGTTGAACACCACTTCGCCCTCGGCCGGCTCGCGGCTGCCGAAGCCGTAGCCGAAGAACACGTCGCCCGTGGCGAGCGCGAGGGCGGCGGGCTCAGCCTGCATGGATCAGCTCAGGAGCGGAGGCCGCACGGTCGTAGACCACCGATCCGCTCACGATCGTCTGCTGCACCACGCCCTGCATGGGCAAGCCGGCGAGCGGCGTGTTGCGCCCCTTCGAGCGGAAGGCGCTCAGATCGATGACGGTCTCCTCGTCGGGATCGAAGATCACCACGTCGGCGGGGGCGCCGGGCGTGAGCGTTCCCGAGGGCAGTCCGTAGACCCGGGCGGGCGCGCTGGTGAGCATGCGAATGGCGACGACCAGGTCCAGCTGGTCGGCGTGCACGAGGCTCAGCACGCTCTGCAGCGCCGTCTCGAAAGCGCTGAAGCCGACGGTGGCGTCGGCATATTCAATGTCTTTTTCGTGCACCGCGTGCGGTGCATGATCGGTGGCGATGCAGTCGATGGTGCCGTCGCGCAGCGCTTCGAGCAGGCGCTCGGTGTCGGCCTGCTCGCGGAGCGGCGGCGCGACCTTGGTGTTGCCGTCGTAGGGCGGCAGGATCGCGCTCACCGGATCGTCACGTCCGGCCACCAGGTCGCAGGTCAACGTCAGGTGATGCGGCGTCACTTCCGCGGTCACGTTGGCCCCACGCGCCTTGGCCTGACGAATCAGGTCGACTGAACCGCCGGAGGTCACGTGCAGGCAGTGGTAGCGCCCGCCGGTCAACTCCGCGAGCAACAGATCGCGTCCGAGCATGATCTCCTCGGCCTGCCGCGGGGTGCCCGGCAGCCCGAGCCGCGCGCTCACCACGCCCTCGTGCATCGTGGTGCCGGCGGTCAGGGCCGGGTCCTCGCAGTGGTTGGAGACAGGGAGACCCAGCGGACGCGCGTATTCCATGGCGTGCCGCATCAGCGCGGTGTCGGCCAGCGGGCGGCCGTCGTCGGTGAACCCGACCACGCCGGCCTCGGCCAGGTCCACCATCTCGACCAGCTGGCGACCGTTTTGGCCGCAGGTGATCGCCGCCAGCGGCAGCACGCGCACGATGGCGTGTCGCTCGATCTGCTCCTGCAAGCCTTCGATTACGCTCCGCGAATCGAGCACGGGATCGGTATTGGGCATGGCGCACACCGTGGTGAAGCCGCCGGCCGCCGCGGCGGCGGTACCGCTGGCGATGTCCTCCTTGTACTCGAACCCCGGCGTCCGCAGGTGCGCATGCACGTCCACGAATCCGGGCGCGACCACCCGGCCGGTGGCATCGATCACGCGGGGCGCGCCGAGCGGCAGCTGGGCGCCCACCTCACCGACGCTCACCAGCCGGCCATCGTCGATGAGCAAGTCGCCAATCCGATCGACCCCATTCGCGGGATCGATGATCCGTCCACCGCGAATGACCAGCGGCGTGTTCTCAGCCATCCAGGGCCTCGTTCAGATAGCGGCGCAGGGCCTCCTTGGCCACGTCGAGAATCGGCTCGCCGTGTCCCACCGTCAGCGAGGTGAAGGGCAGCTCCAGCAGGCCCGTCAAGGCATGGGGCGGCCGAGCCCGCGGGTGTGCGCCAACCTGGCCTTCGTTATGCGTCCAATAGCTCGTGGTCCCCAGCGCGTCGCCGACAAGAAGCACGCCGCGATTCTCGGGCCACAGCAGCGCGTGCTCGCCCTCGGTGATCGTGCCGAGCGCGATCGCCTGCAGCCCGGCGGGAAGCTCTGTGTCCGCGCCGTAGACGTGATCGGGCGCTATCGATTCAAGCTCGCCGATGTCTCCCTCGGGCGCCCAGACCTCGGCGCCAAAGCGACCGCGCAGCATGGCCGCCGCCCGCTCGTGAAAGTGGTTGGTGATGAGGATGTGGCTGACGCCGTGGCGCTCGATGGCGCCGATCGCGCGCGGCGGGTAGTCGCTGGGGTCGATCAGCACGCAGCCGTCCGGCTGCACGATGGCGTAGGACTCCAGCGAATACCGCTGCCAACCGACCGACCAATGGATCAGGCCGGGCAGGATCTCCCGCGGCCCGGATCCCGCATAGCCGCTCATCGTCGCCCGTCTCCGGTGAGCAAGAGATAGAGCACCGCCATGCGCACCGCCACGCCGTTGGCCACCTGCTCTTCGATGACGGACTGCTCGCTGTAGGCCACGGCCGGCGAGATTTCTATGCCCTGGTTCATTGGTCCGGGATGCATCACCAGCGCGTGGCGCTGGGCGCGCTCGAGTCGCGCGGGATTGACCGACCAGCGGCGAGCGTATTCGCGCAGGTCCGGCAGCAGGCCCGCCTGCATGCGCTCGCGCTGCACGCGCAGGGCCATGACCACGTCGGCGCCCTCGATGGCAGCGTCCAGGTCGTGCTCGATGCGCACTTCGCCGGCGCCGTTGGTGAGGGCCGCCATGGTGTCGGGCAGCAGGGATGGCGGCCCACTCAGGACCACCTGCGCTCCCATGCGCGCGAAGGCCCAGATTCCGGATCGCGCCACGCGGCTGTGCAGGATGTCGCCCACGATGACGATCTTGCGGCCCTCCACGTCGCCCAGCCGACGCCGCACGGTGTAGAGGTCCAGCAGCGCTTGGGTGGGGTGACCGCGGGTGCCGTCGCCGGCGTTGATCACGCCGCAGTCAAGGTGGCGTGAGGCCAACTCGGGTGCACCCGCGCGTGAGTGGCGCACGACCACGATGTCCGCGCCAAGCGCCTGAATGGTCTGGAACGTGTCGATCAACGACTCGCCCTTCTCGACGCTGCTGCCCGAGGCGGCGATGTTGACGACGTCCGCACTCAGGTTCTTGCCCGCCAGCTCAAACGAGACGCGGGTGCGCGTGCTGGGCTCGTAAAAGACGTTGGCGATCGTGGTGCCGCGCAGCGTCGGCACGCGCCGGATGGGGCGCTCCAGCACCGCGTGCATTCGCTCGGCGGTATCCAGGACTTCCACGAACTCGTCGCGGGTGAAGTCGCTCACGTCCAATAGATGCTTACGTTGCAGGAGTGGCCTCCTGCGTCACGCGCTCGATGTGCACGGCGTCTTCACCGTCGAGTTCCTCCAGTCGCACGGTCACCCGCTCGTCGTCCGCGGTGGGGAGGTTCTTGCCGACGAAATCGGCGCGGACCGGCAACTCGCGATGGCCGCGGTCGACGATGACGGCGAACTGAATCGCGCGCGGCCGGCCAAAGTCGTTCAGCGCGTCCAGCGCGGCGCGCAACGTGCGGCCGGTGTACAGCACGTCGTCCACCAGGACCACGGTGCGATCGGTCACGTCGACCGGGATATTGCTGGGACGCACCGGCGGGCCGATGGACCGGCGGTCCAGGTCGTCGCGGTGCATCGCGGTGTCCACGGCGCCGGTCGGCACCTGCCGGCCCTCGATCGTCTCGATCAGGCCGGCCAGTCGCTCGGCAAGCACAGGTCCGGGCCGTGGAATGCCGACGAGGACGAGCGATGCCGCGCCGCGGTTGCGCTCGATGATTTCGTGGGCAATGCGGGACATCGCGCGGCCAATGTCGGCCGCGGACATCACCACGCGGCGCTGCGCCGCTGCCACCTACACCTCCCTATGCCTTTGCCCTCCGGCCCGGGGCGTCCGCGGCACAAAAAAAGGGCCGCGAGGGCCCTCTGTCCGCGTCCGACACCTACGGCGCCGACGGTCTGCCGCTTTCCGTCTCGCTGGAACGGATTAAAGGGCTCTGAAGTATAGCCGCTCCGGCCCGGAGACCCTACGCGGATTGCGGTTAGGAAGTGGGCGACTTATCCACATTTCTAAGCGCTACCGAGACTCGGCGCTGGCGGGCGCCCGCGACTGGGTGGTGTTCGTTTAGCCTGCCAGGCTGAACGCTGGGTCCCGCGTCGCCACGGCCGTCCGATGCTGGCCCGTGCCGACCATCGCCACGGGAATGCCCGTGATCTCCTCGATGGTGCGGACGTACTGCTGGGCGTTTGGCGGCAGCGCGTCGTAGTCCTGCACGCCCTCGGTGGAGGACATCCAGCCGGGCACGTCCCGGTAGATGGGGCGAGCACGGCCCAGGGCGTGCGTATCGGGCGCCAGGTCCACGCGCCGGCCATCGACCATGTAGCCCTCGCAGACGCGCAGCTGCTCGAATCCGTCCAGCGCGTCGATCTTGGTCAGCGCCAGGGCGTCGACCCCGCTCAGCGCGCCCACGGTGCGGATGGGCACCGCGTCGAACCAGCCGCAGCGCCGCGGACGCCCGGTCGAGGCGCCGTATTCCCCGGCGCCCACGTTGCGCAAGCGGTCGCCGGTGCTGTCGATGAGCTCCGTGGGGAACGGCCCCTCGCCGACCGAGGAGGTGAACGCCTTCGCAATCCCGAGCACTTTGTCCAGCGCCTTGGGCGGAATCCCGGCGCCGATGCAGGCGCCCGCCGCCGATGGGCTCGACGACGTGACGTAGGGATAGTGACCCCAATCCAGGTCGCGCATCACACCCAGCTGGCCTTCGAGCACGATGTTGCGATTCTGGTTCAGCGCCTCGGCTACCAGCGGCAGCGAGTCGACCACGTGGGGGCGCAGCGCCTCGCCCCAGGCGAGGGCCTCATCAACGAGCGCGCTCGGGTCCAGGGGCTCCAGGCCGTAGGCCTCGGTCAGTAGCCGGTTCTTAGGTTCCAGGATGCTCGGAAGCCACGTGGACAAGTAGTTGGCGTCGAGCAGGTCGCCGACGCGCACGCCTGATCGAGCCGCTTTATCGGCGTAGGTTGGCCCGACGCCGCGCAGTGTCGTGCCCTGCACCAGCTCGCCGCGCTGCTGCTCCTCGGCGGCATCGAGCGCGATGTGATAGGGCATCACTACGTGCGCGCGCTCGGCGATCTTGAACGTGTCGAACGAAATGCCGGTGGCTTCTCCAATCTCCGCCATCTCGTCGACCAGCGCCTGCGGATTCACGATCGTTCCCGGCCCGAGCAGGTTCACCGTGCCCGCGTGAAAGACGCCGGCCGGCAGCAGGTGCAGCGCATAGGTGCCGTAGTCGTTGACGATGGTGTGGCCGGCGTTGTTGCCGCCCTGGAAGCGGATGACCAAGTCGGCGTGCTCCGACAGACGGTCGACGATCTTGCCCTTGCCTTCGTCGCCCCATTGCGTGCCGATCACGGCGATGGTGCTCATCGGGTGTCCTCTCGCGGGCGGTGCGCGTGAAGCCGCGCGCGCCGGGTCCTGCAGTTCATGGTCCTCTTAGCGGGGTCGGGCGGCGGCGACCCTCAGCCAGCCACCTCGGGCACCGATTCGGGCACGGGACTCCGCCCCTCGACGTGCCGCACCGCCGCTTCCAGGAACCCCCAGAACAACGGGTGCGGGCGCGTCGGCCGCGAGGCGAACTCCGGATGAAACTGGCACCCAACAAACCACGGATGGTGCTCCAACTCCACGATTTCCACCAGTGCGCCGTCCGGCGACAGGCCGCTGAGGGTCATGCCCTGCGAGCGCAGGATATCGCGGTAGTTGTTGTTGACTTCCATGCGGTGGCGGTGTCGCTCTTCGATGCTGGCGGCGCCGTATACGCGCCGGGCCTGTGTGCCGGCCACCAAGTCGCAGCGCCACGCGCCCAAGCGCATCGAGCCGCCCTTGTTGGCCACGTGATAGTACTCCGGCATGGGGTGGATCGCCGGATGCGGCGTGTCCGGGTTGAACTCGATGCTGGTGCAGTCGTCGGTGCCCAGCACCTGGCGGACAAATTCGATCACGGCCACCTGCATCCCGAGGCAAAGCCCCAAATAGGGCACCTTCTGGGTGCGCGCATAGTGGGCCGCCATGATCTTGCCTTCGATGCCCCGCGGCCCGAACCCGCCCGGCACGATGATGCCCGCGACTCCGGCCAGCAGGTCGTGGGGATCGCGGTCCTCGAGCTCCTCCGAGTCGACCCAGCGAATGACCGGCCGCACCTTCCAAGCAATGCCGGCATGCCGCACCGCCTCCACGACGCTCAGGTAGGCGTCGGGCAGCGAGATGTACTTGCCCACGATGGCGATCTCGAGCTCGGGCACGGTGGGATCGAGCAGCGCGTCCACCGTGGTGCGCCACTCGTCGAACTCCGGCGTCACGTCGCCGAGGCCGAAGTGCTCGGTGATGAAGGCCCCCAACCCCGCCTCCTCGAGCACCAGCGGGACCTCGTAGATGGACTCCACGTCATGGTTTGAGATCACGGCCCGCGACTCAACGTCGGCAAACAGCGCGATCTTATCGACGAGCTCTGGCGTCAAGCGGTCGTCCGAGCGACAGACCACCACATCCGGCTGAATACCGATGCTTCGCAGCTCCCGCACGCTGTGCTGGGTGGGTTTGGTTTTGAGTTCGAGCGTCGATCCGAGCCTCGGCACCAGCGTCACATGCACAAACAGCACGTTGCGCATGCCGACCTCGCGGCGGAGCTGCCGCAGCGCCTCGAGAAACGGAATGTTCTCGATGTCGCCCACCGTGCCACCGACCTCGACGATCACGATATCGGGATCGTCTCCGTCGCCCACGTCTCGAATGCGCGCCTTGATCTCGTCGGTCACGTGCGGGATTACCTGAATCGTGCCGCCCAGGAAGTCGCCGCGCCGCTCGCGCGTGATCACGCGGTCGTAGACCCCGCCGGTCGTCAGGTTGCTGGCCCCGGTGAGGCTCTCGTCCACGAACCGCTCGTAGTGGCCCAGATCCTGGTCGGTTTCGGCGCCGTCGACGGTGACGAACACCTCCCCGTGCTCGAGGGGACTCATGGTGCCGGGGTCGACGTTGATATAGGGATCGAGTTTCATGATCGACACGCGCAGGCCGCGGCTCTTGACCATGCGACCGATGCTGGCGGCCGTGACCCCCTTGCCGATGGCGGAGACCACGCCGCCCGTTACGAAGATGTACCGCCGCTGGGACGGATACATCGCCGCGGCCCGCCCGCTGCCCGCCGTTCCGTCGCGCGTCACGATTTTCTAGTTCCTTCGTTCGAGCATTCGCACGTCAACGGGATCGGGAAGCTGTCGGCGGTTGGCGCTCAGGTTGCCGTCGGCCACGGGGTCCGCGCCGTGAAGCTCCCGCGCCACCGCGCGCCAGGCCGCCTCGGGACTCGCGGCGTCATCGTCGCCATAGGGAATCACGATGTTCGGCTCGATGCGAGAAACGGTCTTGATGATCTGGTCGGGCGAGAGAAATCCGTCGCCGCCGCGCACGCCGATCAGCAGCACGTGAATCGTGCCCAATTCATCCAATAGCGCGTCGACCGGGACGCTCGAGAGCTCGGGGACATGTCCCACCGATACGCCGTCGACGTCGAACGTGAACAGGGTGGTCCGTCGATCGGCCCGGCCGGGCGCGGGAACGCCGTGCACATACACGCCGGCAACCTCGTATTCGCCAGGGCCGTCGGCGACGTATGCCGGGAGCGTGCGATCGGTGCGCCGCTGCGGCACGCTGGTTCCACGGTCGGCGTCCAGGTCGCTCAGCGTCACCACGTCGGCCTTGGGCAAAGCCGACCGCTGCCTGATGCCGCTGGTGTGTGGGTCGGTGAGAACGGTAGCGTCACGGCCGCGGAGGCGAAAACAGCCGCCTCCCACCCAGGTGACGTCCATCCCCCTCCAATGGTGCCTGTGTGTTGGGCAACCCCAGAATCGGCGGATTGTAGCATGGGGCACGATCCAAACCGGGCGTGAAATGCGCCCGCGATCCGCCTAGCACGCGCATGGAGCACTGCATGGCACGCGCCGCCGCCCTGCTCAGCCCTTCCTGGGCGCGGCGCGTTTGGAGCGCCGTTCGAGAGCTCGCGGACTATACGGACCTGTTGCGCAACCTCGTGGTTCGCGACCTCAAAGTGCGCTATCGCGGTTCGATTTTCGGCTTCGGCTGGTCACTGCTCAATCCGCTTCTGATGATGGCCGTGTTCACCCTCGTGTTCCAGGTGTTGGCGCAATACGACGAAATCCATCTCTACCCATTCTTCCTCATGGCGGCGCTCGTGCCCTGGCTGTTCACGGCGCAGGCGCTCACCTCCGCCATGCGCAGCATTACGAGCAACGCGCAGCTCATCAAGAAGGTCTACTTTCCGCGTGAATTGCTGCCAATGAGTGCCGTGCTTGCCAGCTTTGTCAACTTTGTGTTGGCGTTCTTCATATTCTGGATCATTGGTCTGTTTTTCGGCGTCGGTACGACTCGCGCCATGCTCATGATTCCGTTGATCATGCTGTTGCAGCTTGCGCTGGTCATGGGTCTCAGTTTGATTCTGGCGATGGCCAACGTGTTCTTCCGGGATACGGAGCACCTGGTCGAAGTTGGATTGCTGGCGTGGTTCTTTCTCACGCCTATTTTCTATCCCATTTCGTTTGTTCCCAACGTCACCTTTCTCGGGCTCGACGTGCACCGGTGGGTCTTCATGCTCAATCCCATGGCCACGCTGACGACCGACTACCGCTTCGCCATCATGTTTGGGTCCTTCCCCATCCGCCACACGATCGCCACCGTTGTCGTCGCAGCAGTGGCGCTCGGCTTCGGCTGGTGGGTGTTTCGACGCTACGGCCACCGCTTCGCCGAGGAGCTGTAGCGCGTCGTGCCGGACCACTCACCGCCCGCCATCGAGCTGCGCGACATCCGCAAGCGGTTTGTCATTCGCCACGAGGCGGCCCGCACCTTTCAGGGAATGGCGCTGGCTCTGCTTGGACGGCGCCCCATGGAGCATGAGGAGTTCTGGGCGCTCGACGGCGTGAACCTTGCCGTGGCGCCCGGCGAGACGTTGGGGATCATCGGGCCGAACGGGTCGGGCAAGAGCACCATCCTGAAGCTGCTCGCCGGAACGATCCAGCCCACGGAGGGTCAGGTCACCGCGCGCGGTCGGGTGTTCGGACTGCTCGAGCTGGGAGCCGGCATGCATCCGGACCTCACCGGGCGCGAGAACGTATTTCTCAACGGATCGTTTCTGGGCCTCAACCGACGCGCGATTCAGGGGATGTATGACGACATCGTGGCGTTTGCGGAGCTCGAGCAATTCATCGATACGCCGGTCAAGCACTACTCGTCCGGCATGTTCATGCGGCTGGGCTTCGCCATCGCCATCCACGTGGATCCGGAGATCCTGCTGATCGACGAGGTCCTGGCCGTGGGCGACGCGCACTTCGCGGCCAAGTGCTACGCGGCCTTGGCCCGCGTGAAGCGCCGCGGCCGCACGATGGTGCTGGTCTCGCACGATCCCATCCAGGTGCGCCGGTTCTGCGACCGCGTGGTCTGGCTGGATCGGGGCAAGGTGCGCCAGGCCGGCGATCCCCACCAGGTCATTCAGGACTACGTCCAGCACATGCAGGGCGACGCACCCCCAGGCGATGCGGCAGCGGTGCAGCGCGACGCGGACGGTCCCACCGACCTCAGAATTCGGGCGGCGGTGCTGCGGGAGAGCGCGACCGGACCCGAGCAATACACCGTGCTCCCGGGCGACACGGTCACCGTGGCCGCCGAGCTGGAGGCCGAGACGCACCTGACCGACGTGATTGTCGGCTGCGCGCTGCACCGCAGCGACGGGTTGCTGGTCGCCGAGTCAAGCACGGAGACCACCATCGGCCCGCTGGAGGTGCCGCCGGGCCGCACCATCGTCACCTGCCGTCTCGGGCCGGTGCCGGTCGGCGTCGGCGCCTACAACATTTCGCTTCGCGCCTGGCCAGAGCTCAAACGCCACCAGCCATACCATCGGTGGGACAACGCCCTGACGTTCTTCGTGGGCAAGTTCGCCGGCTATCAGCGGGGCGCGGTCGTCGTTCCCGCCCAATGGCGCGCCCGCGTCTCGCGCGATCATCCGCCGCTGGAGCGCGGCGACGCCCCGGTTGCCCAGCCGGACATGATCAGCGAGTCGCCGCGCCAGATCTGGCGTCATCCGCCCGCCGAGCTCCGCCTTGGCGACGGCGATGACGACTGGCTCGGCGAGGGCTGGCACCCGGCCGAGGAGTGGCCGCCTCGCCTCCGCTGGACCACGGATCGCGCGGTGGCCTATATCACCCAATCCGTGGGCCAGGGCACGTTGCGGATGTCGGTGTGCCGGCCGTTTCACGACATCGACGGCGCAGGCGTCCAGATTCGTCTCAATGGACGGCACGTGGCGACGTTCACGGTGCGGCACATGGACTTCGAGGACGTGATCGTGCCGCTGGATCCGGTGACCGAGCCCACGACGTTGCAGCTCGAAATCGTCGTCGAGGAGCCGCTCGTGCCCGCGGCGGTGGGCGTTGAGGACGACACCCGCGTCCTGGGGCTGGCCGTGCGCACGATCAGCGTGGAATGACCGGCGCCATTGCCGCCGAGACGCCGCGACCGGTTGGTGGAATCGGCACCGGCCTACCCCATGTCCACGTGGTCGTGCTCACCTACAACCCCGGCGCGTTCATCGACCGATGCCTGAGTTCCGTGCTGGACACGGACTATCCGGCCTTCGACGTCACCGTCGTCGACAACGACTCCACCGATGGGTCCGTGCGCAATCTGCGCCGGGACTTTCCGGGGGTCGCGCTGGTGGAGGCCGGGGCGAACCTCGGCTTTTCGCGCGGCAACAACCTGGCCATGCGCGAGGCGACCGCCCCGTTTATCGCCCTGCTCAATCCCGATACGGAGGTCGATCCGGACTGGCTGCGGCCCTTGGTCGAGCGGCTGTGCTCGGACCCGGTGGCGGGAGGCGCCGCGCCGAAGATTCTGTACCTGCACGACCGCGTTCCCGTGGACCTGCGCGCGCCGACCTTCGTGCCCGGCGGCGGCGACACGCGGGAGCTCGGCGTGCGCCTGTATGAGAGTGCGGGCGAAGCCGCCCCGGCCGTCGTCAACCAGGGGGCCTATGGACCCGAGACCGACCACGAGGGGGCCACGTTTCGCTGGATCGGCGCCTCGGCGACGCTGGCCGTTCCCGTGGTCGACGGCAAGGCCCGGATCGCGCTCGACGTCGCCGCCGGCCCCGGACGCGACAACCTGGAGCTCGCGGTATCGGTCGGCGGCGGCGAGCTTGCCGCACTGCGCGTTGCGCCTGAGCGCACCCGCTTCGAACGTGGCATCCCCGAGGATGCGGTCCGTGAATTCGCACGCCCGGTGATTGAGAACGCCGGCATCAAGCCGCTACCCGACGGCTCCATGCGCGATCGCGGCACCTTCGTGACCCACGGCAACGTGTGGCAAGCGTGGGACGGACCGGACTTCGCCGCGCCCCGCGAGGTGTTCGCCGTCAAGGGCGGGGCGGCGCTCTATCGGCGTTCGATGCTCGAAGCGCTGGACTTCTTCGATCCCGGCATCTTCATGTACTACGAAGACGCGGACCTTGCCTGGCGCGCGCGCCGCCGCGGCTGGCGCTTCTGGTACGAGCCGGCGTCGGTGGTCCGCCATGCCCACGCGGCGTCCAGCCGCGAATGGTCCCCCTCGTTCATCCGCAATGTCGAGTTCGGCAAGCTGCGCATGTTGGCGAAGAACGCGTCCTGGGGCTGCGCCGGCCACCACGCGGCGCTGGCGGCGGTCCAGGGCAGGCGTGAGATTCGCCGCGGGCTGGCCGCGGGCGACGCGGAGGCGCTGGCGCGGGGACGCGCCCGGGCTTCGGCGCTGAACGCGGCGCTGCGGGCCATGCCGTCTACGCTGCGGCTGCGGCGCACCGAAGCGCGGCTGGGGCCGTTGGACGCGCGCGAGCTGCCCCCCTTCTTCGAGCCCGAGTGAAAGCCGCCGTCTACAACCGCTGGCTGCATCAGCGCGGCGGCGGCGAGCGCCACGCCGCCATGGCGGCCGCCGTATTGGCCCAGCGCTTCGACGACACGCGCCTGGTGACGCATCGCGGCATTGCTCGCGAAGACCTGGAATCCTCGCTCAACCTCGATCTGTCGAACGTGCAGATCGAGGTCATCCCGGCGCTGCCGCCAAACCGATTCGCCGAGTACACCTCGCAGTTCGACCTCTTCGTGAACGCCTCGTTCATGACCTCGCAGCCGTCCGCGGCGCGCCGCAGCCTGATGCTGGTGCTCTTCCCGTCGCCGATCGAGCGCGGTTGGACCGCGCGCCTGCGGCGAAAGGTCGGGGAGATGCTGATTCGGCAGCTGCTCCTGCCGGAGTGGCTGGACGGCTTCTACGACGTGCATCCGCTGGGCCGCGGTTGGTTCAGGTACACCACGGATCGTGCGGTGGTGCGCCTCCCCTGGCCGCCGGGCCGCACGGCGGCGAACGTCGAAGTCATCGCCGGCAACTTTCGCCGCGACGAGCCGCTGCCGGTCCGGTGCCTGGTCGACGGCCACGTGCTCGCCGAGCGCACGTTCGAGCCGCGCCCGGGCGAGTTCGAGCGCTGGCCGCTGCGCATCGATAGATCACGTGGGGCGAAGGACCCACTCGAGCTCACGCTCGAATCGCCGGTGTTCAACCCCGCCGATACCCTGGACGAGGCGGACAACCGCGAGGTGGGCCTGGCGGTCACCGACGTGCGCGTGCGGAGCCCGCGCCGGCTGCTCTACGAGCTGCTGTTCCGCCGCCTCCTGCCGGAAGCGGGCATCCGGCTGGAGGGACTGTCGACCTATGGGTCGCTCGACTTCCTGGACGCTTACGATCTCATCGCGCCCATTTCCGAGTTCAGCCGCCGTTGGATGCGCCACTACTGGGACCGCGACGGTCCATTGCTCTTCCCACCGGTTGACACGTCGTGGGCGACGCCCAGGCGCCGTCGTCACTCTATTCTGGGGGTGGGCCGGTTCTTTCGCGGCACGCACGAGAAGAAGCACCGGGTGATGATCGACCAGTTCATTCGCATGCGGCGCGAGGGCCTTGACGGCTGGACGCTGCACCTGGCCGGGCAGCAGAGTGAGCGCGATATCGACCTTGACTACACCCGTGACCTCAAGCGCCGCGCCGCGGGGCATCCCATCGAGTTCCACGTCGACGCGCCGTTCGCCGACCTGCAACGGTTGTACGGTGAAGCGCAGGTCTATTGGCATGCCGCCGGCCACGGGGAGCGCGAGTCGCGCCATCCGGTGAGATTCGAGCACTTCGGCATCACGGTGGTGGAGGCCATGGCGAGCGGCGCGGTTCCGGTGGTGCTCGACCGAGGGGGACTGCCTGAAATCATCAGCCACGGCCTGGACGGATTTCGCTGGTCGACGACTCGCGAGCTGCGCGACCACACGTGGCGGCTCGTGCATGACGCGGAACTGCGCCGCCGTATGTCCGAGGCCGCCCAGGCCGCGAGCCAGCGATTCAATGTCGCCGCCTTCGCTCAGCGTCTACATGCACTGGTTGATGAGCTTGGATTTCCCGCCGCGTAGCGAGCGATGCGCGCCACGTCTCGGTTCGGCGCGCGGCTGATGCGACTGCACGTGCCGGGTTGGATCGTGCGGCGTCCGGCGCTTGTGCTGTTTGTGCTCGCCGCCAGTGTCTATCTGCTCACCGCCGGCGTGAGTCGCAACGGCGTCGGCTACAGCGCCGACGGGACGTTTGCCTTTGAGATGGCCAAGAGCGTGGTGGTCGACCCCGATCAGAAATATCTGCGGGAGCACGGCGGCAATTTCTCACGCTGGGGCGTGGGCTTGCCGCTGGCCCTGATACCGGTGGTTGCCGCCGCCGAGCCGTTCGCGCAAATCGCGCCGCAGCGCGATCGGCTCCCCATCCATGGCGGCGAGCACGAAATGCTGTTGGTCAACTACGCGCCGCTCGGCGGAATGCCGCAGCCCAACAGCACCAGAGTCCTCGAGCTTGGCCTGAAACCCGGACGCTATGACCGGTTGTCGCTGCTCACCCACGCGGGCTTGAGCGCCGACTTTGCCCAGGGCCTTCAAGTGGCCAGCCTCGTCCTCACCGCGACCGACGGGACCGAGATCGTGCGGCCGATTCGCGTGGGCATCGAGACCGCGGAGTGGGCCTACGACCGCGGCGATGTCCGCGCCCGGATTCAGCATGAGCGTCCCCCGCCCGCCGGACGCCAGATCGGCAACGCGCGGGCGTATTACTACCTCGCGACCTGGGACCTTGCGGAGCCCATGGACCTGGCGTCCGCCCGACTGGAGTACCTTCAGCCGGACGGCAACCTCTACGTGGACGGGGTGGCCGCACGGCTGGTTGACGGCACGTGGGTTGACGGCCCGGGCATCGGCCGGCTGTGGTCCGAGCGGCAGACGGTCGACTTCTTCCGACGCATTTGGGTGCCGCTGGTCAATTCGCTGATCACCGCCTTCGGTGCGGTCGTCGTGTTCCGCATCGTGCGGCGCCTGGACTACGGCGCGGTCATCGCCCTGGCCATTGGACTCGTCTATGCGCTCGGCACGATGGCCTGGCCCTACGCGGTCGTCGACTTCGCGGAACCGTTGGTGACCCTGCTGGTGCTCGTGTGCGTCTGGCTGCTCTTGATTTACAACCAGACGCAGCTGCGGCGATACCTGCTGCTCGCCGGGACGGTGGCGCTGGCCGCGGCCGTGACCAAGTACGTCACCGTGATCGTCATGCCGCTGCTCGTGGCGGCGATCTTCCTGAGCCACAAGCCCGGACGCACCTGGCGCCAGGCCGGGCGCGAAGGCTTCATGCCGACGCTGGCGTTCGCCGCGCCCATCATCGCCGTCGTGCCCGTGGGCCTGGTGGCAGCCGCCTTCCTGTTCGACGTGCGGCTGCTGTACGTCCACGAGCTGTGGGGCGGCATCAGCCGCGGGTGGCTGGGCCTCCCGATCGAGCTCGGAATGCACGGGCTGATCTCCAGTTGGGGCAAGGGTCTGCTCTGGTACAACCCGGTGCTGCTGGTGGCAATTCCCGCGATTCCCTGGTTCATCCGGCGCCACGGATGGCAGGCGTTCATTTTCGTGGCCATCCCGATCGGCTACCTGCTGCTCTACAGCAAGAAGGAAGTCTGGTACGGCGGCAACGCCTGGGGCCCGCGCTACCTCGTGCCCATCGTGCCGCTCCTCGTCATCATGGCCGCGCCGGCGATCGAGTGGCTGGCCCGCAAGGGACGCCGCGCGCTGCCGCGGGCGGCCTTCGCCGTCGTGCTCCTGGCCAGCCTGGGCGTGCAGATGATGGGTGTGAGCAAGGACTTTGGCTCCTACCTCGACCTTTATCAACAGCAGGTGGTTGGGGAGCTTCCGGAGAGCGGCGCCGTGTACGGCGGGGCGGCGTATCAGCCCTGGTCGGCCAAGCAGCCGGAGGGCGATTTCGTGGCCGTGCTCTACGCCCACCAGTTTTCCCCAATCCTGGCGCATGCCTGGCTGCTGCGCGCCGACGCGACGAACCTTTTTGCGCCGGATCGGACCGATATGCTTGAAGACGCGCTGGAGCGCTCGCCCTGGTCCCGCTTCGGGATCGACGTGCGTCCGCCGCATCCCGAGAACGGGTTGGGCCTCGATTTCTGGTCGACCACGCTGACCGAGTACTACCTGGCCTATCCGGTGGTCCTGGCGCTGGCCGCCCTGGTTCTTGTGGCGCTGCAATTGATCTCTATTGGCGCGCTCGCCGCGGCGACCCACCAGCTCTGGCCGAACGGGCCCCATGCCGCGCGCTGGCGGCTCGCCGTCGTTGGCGTCTATGGAGCCCTCCTACTCGCTTTTGACACGCTCCACTTCATGCTCTAGCGTCGAATCGAGGCAACGTGATGTCCGACTCCTCAAACGCCGACCTGATCCCCGCGGACTTCCTCGCTATTCTGCGCTGCGTGAACGACGCGCACCCGCGCGATGACGGGGTGTTGCGCATTGTCGGCAAGACGCTGGTGTGCACGGTGTGCGGCTACGCCTACACCGTTGAGGACGGCATCCCCAACATGCTTTGGGACGAAGCGATTCCGCCGTCCGAATCAGCTCCGGCGAGCCCGTGAACTCGGTTACGCAGGCCAAGGATCTCGTCCTCAAATTTCGCCGCCACAAGGCGGTGGCGCACCCGGGCCTGGCACGCTTCGCCTACCACTGGATGCGCGGCACCAGCGAGTTGCCCTACGGCCCGCTGAAGATGCACGTGGAGCCCACCAGCTTCTGCAACCTGCGCTGTCCCATGTGCCCGCAGAGCGTCGGGGCCAACTCGACCAACGGGTTCATGGAGATGGACCTGTTCAACAAGATCATCGACGAGGCCCGCCACTTCACCCGCGAGATCAATCTGTTCTTCCGCGGCGAATCCCTGATGCACAAGGGCATCTACGAGATGATCGAGACCTGCGAGCGCGCCGGAATCGCGGCCCACATCAACACCAACGCCACGCTGTGGCGCGACGACGCCATCGCCAATCTGCTCGAAGCCCGGCCCTCGAAGGTGACCATCAGCTTCGATTCCGGCGAACCCGAGACCTACGAGGCGATGCGCAAGGGCGCCACCTTCGATCGCGTGCTGGAGCGCGTCCTGCGGTTTCTCGAGGCCCGCAAGCGACTCCCCGGCCCGAAGCCTTACGTCGTCATGCAAGTGATCCAGCTTTGGGAGAAGTCGATGGGCATCGGCGCCCGCCCGGTGATCCCGGCTCATTTCACGGATCGCTTCGCCGGCTTGCCGGTCGACGAGTGGGACACCTTCTGGGCTCACGGATGGGCGGGCACGCTGACCGACTCCGACTTCTACACGGCGCGCCCCCACGGTCCCGTCTACTACCCCTGCAACTGGCTGTGGAAGTCCATGGCGGTCTACTGGGACGGCCGAGTGCCGTCGTGCTGCGCCGACTTCGCCGAAGAGCAAATCATGGGCGACCTCAGCACGCAGTCGATCCAGGAGGTCTGGAACAGCGACGCCTATCGGGCCATCCGCGAGGCGCACACCGGGGGACAGTTGGCCGACTATCCGCTGTGCGCCGGCTGCGACGCCAAGTGGCAGGAAGACACCCCGCTCTGGCGGGCATTTGCCGGCGCCCGATCGGTCGCCACCACCGAGCCGCTGCCCGTATTGCAGAACGGTCGCGCGAACGGCCACGCCGGATAGGCTTTCGCGAGGGCGGGTGACGTTTGGCTCGCCCGGTTGATCGCGGGTCACTCTGTTCGAGACTGCGAGCGGTCGGCGGGGGACCCCCTCACCCTAACCCTCTCCCACGGAGGGGAGAGGGGACCAGACCGGAGACGCGGAGAGGGAAACCGACTGGTGCTAGTCAATGTGACCCGGGCCCGTCCGGTTGTGACGCCGAACGGTCGGTGCTAGCGTCGCGAGCATGCGCCTAACGCTGGTGTCGAACATATTTCCGCCCGCCGTCGGCGGCCCCGCCACGCACGTGTATCACCTGGCCGAGTCGCTGCATCAGCGCGGCCACACGGTGCGCGTGATCGCCGGTACCGACGATCCCGAGGGCGCGGTCAAGGTTCCCTATCCCCTCGTGCGGGTGTCGTGGAGCATGCCGGTGCCGATCCGCTATCTCCGAGTCATGTGGCACACCTGGCGCGCGGCGTTGCAGTCCGACGTGGTGTACATCAACGGCATCGAGCTCCCCGCCAGCCTCGGGGCGCTGCTGGCCGGCCGCCCGCGCGTGCTCAAGGTGGTGGGCGACTGGGCGTGGGAGTCGGCGATCCGCCGGGGGCTGACGACGCTGGGCATCGAGCCGTTCCAGACCGGCGCGCACGGCCTGAAGACTCGCGTATTCCGAGCCATCCAACGGTTCTACTGCCGCCTCGCCAGCGTGGTCGTCGTCCCCAGCGCCTACGTGGGTTCCCTGGTCGCGGGGTGGGGCGTCGATGCGCGCAAGACGCAGGTTATCCAGAACGCGCTCACCAGCACGCCGCGTCCCAGCGAGGAGCCGGAGGCGGTGCGCCAGGCCCTGGGCCTACAAACCCCCGTGGTCTGCAACGTTTCGCGGCTCTACGCCTGGAAGCACGTGGACGCGCTGATTCGCATGGTGGCGCGGTTCGATCACGGCGCCGCCTTGCTCATCGTCGGCGGCGGTCCGGAGCAGTCCCGGCTGGAGCAATTGACGCGGGAGGTTGGGGTCGCCGAGCGGGTGGTCTTCACCGGCGACGTGCCCCACGACCAAGTGGCGACCTACCTGCGGGCATCCCAGATATGCGTCCTCAACACGCAGTATGAGGGTCTCTCGCACACGTTGGTGGAGGCCCGCCACGTGGGAACGCCGATCGTGACGACCGACATTGGGGGCAACCGCGAGATTCTGCGCCACGAGCACTCCGCGGTGCTGGTGCCGTTCGGCGATGAGGACGCCTTCGTGCACGCCGTGAACGACCTGCTCGCCGACCCGGCCCACGGCGCGCGGTTGGCCCGCGCCGCGCAGACCGGGCTGGAGCACTTTCGCTGGGACCGGCTGGTGGACCAGACGCTTGAGGTGCTGCACGACGCCATCGACCGCCGGCCGGGAGCCGCCCGCGCCGTCGCATGAAACCCAGCCTGCTGATGCTCAGCGGCGATCGCGACGTAGCGGCGGGGCGGCGAGGTCCGTTCTACTACACGCTCGAAGGACTGTCGCGGGAGTTCGATCGAATCGACGTGCTGACGCCGAACGTTCGCCTGGCCCAACCGCGCACGGTCCATCGCGGCGTGCACGTCCATCCGTCGCCGGGCGGGCGGCTCTGGCACGCGCGTTGGCTGATCCGCCGGGCGCGAGCCCTGGCCGCCGAGCGGCGCTACCAACTGATCGTGAGCCACGACTACGGCATATTTTCAAACGGCATCGCCGCCGCGCGTCTGAGCGGGCGGATTGGCGTGCCCTACGTCAGCGAAATTCACCACGTCCCGGCGCACCCGCGGCGTGCGCAGTGGTGGGAGTCGGCGGCCAAGCTCGGATATCGAGCGTACGTCGGATTCGCGGCCTCACGCGCGCGCGCTATCCGCGTGGTCAACCGCCAACAGGTGCCCGAGTTGCTGCGACGGTGGGGCGTGCCGTCAGCGAAGATCCTGGTGCTGCCATCGGCGCACGTTGACCGCGAGGTGTTTCGTCCAGGCGACGAGCCACGGCCCTATGCGCTGGGCTTCGTGGGGCGTCTGGTCGCCAACAAGGGCCTGGACTATCTGGTCGAGATCTTCGCCACCGTGGCGGCTGACGCGCCCGAATCGCGCTTCGTTGTCGTGGGCGACGGTCCTGGAGCCAACGCCTTGCAGCGCCGCCTTTCGGCGGCGGGAATCGAAGGTCAGGTCGACCGCATTGCCTGGGTTGACGGTCCGGACGATCTGGCGGCGCTCTACCGGCAGATGGAAGCCCTGGCATGCACCTCGCGCAGCGAGGGCGGACCGCGCGTGTGCCTGGAGGCCATGGCCTGCGGCACGCCGGTGTTCAGCACGCCGGTGGGCCTGATGCCCGAGATCATCGACCACGGCGTGAACGGCTGGCTCTTGCCGTGGGAGGCGAAGGCCGGCGGCGATCTGGTCACGCAAGTGCGTGGCTCACCCGAAGCCCTGGCCGGCGCCGGTACCGCAGCGCGGCGGGCAACCGCGCCCTTCACTCGGGAGCGGATCCTCGGCGCCTACGCCCGGGCCTATCGCGACCTGGCGGCGGAGTCGCTGCCGTGAGCGAGACCGGGCGCGGGCTGCGGCTGCTGATGATCACGCAGGAACTTTCGACCGACAGCTCCATCCTGGGTTTCGCCCATCTCTGGGCGGGCGAGCTCGCCGGGCTCGTCGACCAGGTGCACGTCATTGCCGCCTCGACGGGCGCGGTGGATTTGCCGCCCAACGTCACCGTGCATGGGCTGGGCAAGGAGCGAGGGCGTGGGCGCGCGTCCCGCTGGCCGCTGCTGCTTGGCCGGTGCCTGCAGTTGATCGGCGGAGGTCGCGTGGACGGTGTGCTGGCGCACATGGTCCCGGCCTACGCCGTCGCCGCCGCCCCCTGGTGCATCGCGCGTCGGACCCCCCTCGTGCTTTGGTACGCCAGCCACGGCCTCACGCGAACGCTGCGCGCCGGCGTGAAACTGTCCAGCGCGACCATCACCTCGGCTCCGGAGAGCTACCCGCTGCCATCGCCGAGCGCATTCATCGTGGGACAGGGCATCGATACGGCCCGGCTCGCGGCAATGCCGATCCGGCCGGCGCCGCCGGCGCGGCCCGTCATCGGCGTCGCCGGGCGGATCACGCCGCTCAAGGGGCTGACCACGGTGATCGAGGCCGTCGCACGACTCCGCGACGACGGCCTGCCGGTCGAGCTGCGCGTCGCCGGCGAGCCGTTCTATCCCTCGGATCACGCCTACCTGGCCGAGGTTCACGAGCGCGTGCGTCAGGCGGAGCTCACGGAGCACGTCACGTTCTTGGGCGGGCTGCCCAGCACGGCCATGCCGGAGTTTTACGCCGGCCTCGATGCCTTCGTCGCCTGGCGCAGCGGAACTTCCCTCGACAAGACGGGATTGGAAGCGCTCGCCGCCGGCACGTTGCTCGTCACGAACAACGTCGTCTATCGCGCGGCGCTTGGCGAATTCGCGGGCGACTTTCTCCTCGAGTCATCGCCGGAAGACCTGGCGGATGGCCTGCGACGGGCGCTGGCGCTTCAACCAAGCCAGCGCACGGCCACGATCGAGCAACTCAGGCAAACGGTGATCGAGAACCACGCCGCGAGCGGCCTGGCGGGTCGACTCGTGAAGGTGTTCACGGCCTTGCGCGAGGGCCGGGAGCCGCCGTTTACGCGCACCGCGACCGCCGCGAAGGTGGGCGAGGGTGTCTAGCGAGCCGGCGCGACTCACGGCTCGCGCCCGCTGGGCGTTGGAGCAGGCCTCGGACGCCTTTGAACGCCTCCTGGGTCGCGACGGCTACGCCCGCTGCCCTGAGTACGGCGTGGACCACACGGGCAAGACGGCGCGCGCCATCGTGCTCAGTTGCGCCCTGGCCTCTCAGGACGCCGACGACCGCTACATCGACCGCGCGGTGCGCGTGGCCCGCGCCGTCACCGGTCGACTCGCCCAGGATGACGCGGCGGGTGGGGCCTGGGTGTTCTTTCCCACCCGGCAGCAGCCACACCATGTGACGACGCAACTCATCGATTGCGGCGAATGCGTGGACGCGCTGGCGACGCTGCTCGACGTGGCCGGCGACCGGCTGCCCGACATCGACCGCGCACGCATCGAGGAGGCAGTCCGCCTTTGCGCCGAGACCTATCTGGCGCCGACCGTCCAAAACGCCCCGGCCATCAGCGAGCGACTTTGCGGAGCGCTGGGCCTGGCAAGCGCCGCCGCGGTGCTTGACGAACAACGCTGGATGGACACCGTGCGCGAGACGGTGGCCGGCGCCCTTGGCGAGATGCGGCCCGACGGGTCATTTCCCGCCGCAAGCGACACCGCGGTCGCCGACCACGGACGGATCCTCGCCTTCGCTCGCTGCGCCCTGACACGCATCGGCGACCGGGAGTCCCACGCCGATGCGCTGCAACGGGGCGTGGACTTTCTGATCGACATCCTGCGGCCCGACGGCGTGAAACCGCTGGCCCTCGACGGGAAGCGCTGGTGCTGGGACGCGGACGCCGAGGCCGGCTCGGCGCCCTATGACGCCTACGCCCTCGCGACGGACGGGCGTCCGGCGGCGCTCCGGCTGGCGGGAATCGTCGCGGCGCGCTCGGCCCAAGCCGTGGGCCCCGACGGGCTGGTCGACGCCTGCCCAACCGGCGCGACGGCCATTTCCCGCGTCGCGCATACCGCCGACCTCGCCTGGCTCGCGCGCGCGCACGGGGCCGCGGAGCTCGACGACCTCCCGACGAATCCCCCGCCTCCCACGCCGGCGCCGCCGATCCACCGAGCCGACGCCGGCGTGGTGCGCCTCCAGACCCGCCGCGCGTGCGCCATCCTGCGCGTCCGCAAGGAGCGGGCGAACGGCCTCGTCGGGGCTCGAATCGGCGGTGGGGGCCTGGTATACGTCGGCGACGCCGAGCGCGGCTGGGCCAATGCCCTCGCGACCGTCTGTGAGCCCTGGATGCCCGAGGGCACGTGGTTCCTGTCCTCCGCGGCCAGGGCGGCGCCAGCCTCCCTCGACGCCGACGCGTGGTTTCGGCTGCGCCTCGCGCGCATGCACTGGCGCGGCGGCCGCCGCCGGCATGCCCTGCGGATGCTCTACCGCTTCCTCGGTCCGCCCGCGTGGGCGGCCGCCGGCCAATTCGCCTCGATCCACGCGCTCGACGGCGAGGTCACGCTCGACGACGACGGCGTGCTGATCGCTTCATGCCTGGCGCGCGCCGACGGCCAGCCGCATCCCGCCCTGCGCACCGTGCGCCGCTATCGCTGGAACGGTGACCGCCTGCTGGTGGCCGACGCCGTGAGCATCGGGCAGCCAATTACGGGACTTGCCTATCGCTACCCCAAGGCCATTGAATGGTTTGAGGTCGATGCCCCGACCAGCTGGCGCGTCGAGGACGCCCAGGTGCGATTTGGACCACTCGGCGCCGGCGTCGCGGCGTCGATTCGCTACGAGATCTGAGGCCGATCACCGTGCGTCTGATCTTCCTCGCCAATGCGCGAATTCCCAGCGAAAAGGCCCACCCGCTGCAGATCATGCACATGGCCGAGGCGTTCGCGGCGCAGGGCCTGGAAGTCCTGTTGCTGCATGCGCGCCGCGCCAACATGGACGCCATGCAGCGCGTCAAAGACCCCTTTGCCTACTTCGGCGTCGAGCGCGCGTTCGGGCTCATCGGCCTGCCCTGCATCGATCTGATCAAGCGCGTTACGGTCGATTGGCCCGCACTCAGCCGCCGACCCATCCCGCTTCTGGCTCACCTGATCCAGCTCGCGACGTTCACGCTCAGCGCGCTGGTGCTCATGCGGCGACTTCGCGGCGACGTGGTCTACAGCCGCGACCTGTTTCCGCTGACGCTGACGACGCTGCGCCGCGGCGCCGGCGTGCGCACTTGCTTCGAATGCCACACGCTGCCGCGGTCGGCGCCGTCGCAGCGTTTGCACCTGTGGGCCGCGCGCCGGGTAGACCGGATCGTGGTCATTTCGTCCGCGCTGCGACGGTGGTACCTGGAACGCGGTCTGCCGCCCGAGCGCGTGCTCGTGGCGCACGACGCGGCCCCCGCCGCCGCATTCGACCTCGAGCCGCGGGCCACGGCGCGCCAGGCGCTCAATCTCGCACCGGACGCGCCGCTCGTCTGCTACGTGGGCCACCTCTACGCCTGGAAGGGCGTCGACACGCTCATTGCGGCCACGGCGAAGCTGCCCGAGTCCGTGCAGGTTGCCATCGTCGGGGGCGTGCCGCCGGACCTCGACCGGGTGCGCCGGCTTGCCGGCACCAGGCGCAACGTGCGGACCACGGGCCATCGCCCGCCGGCCGAGGCGAGGCGCTACCTTGCCGCGGCCGACGTGGCGGTGATCCCCTTCAGCGGCCGAACGCTCATCGCGCGCGAGCACACCTCGCCGCTGAAGATGTTCGAGTACATGGCGGCCGGCGTTCCCATCGTGGCCAGCGATCTGCCGTCGCTGCGCGAGGTGCTGCGCCACGAGCACAACGCGCTGCTCGTGCCTGCCGACGATAATGCGGCGCTCGCCGCCGCCATCGAGCGCCTGTTGAGCGACCATGAGCTCGCCGCCCGCCTGGCGCGCACGGCTCGGAATGAGGTAGCGGACTGCACGTGGAATCGACGCGCGGCCAGGATCGTGGAGTTCCTCGACCTGCCGCAGCCGGCCTGACGCGCGCCGCCGCCCGGCTGGGGCGAGCGGCCGAGCGCCTGGAGCACGCCGGCGCCGGCCGGCACCGGCTGCTGGTGGCTATCGGACTGCTCGCGCCGCTTCTCATCCTGTACCGCGGCGTGCTGTTTGCGGGCGAGGCCTGGCTCGATTTTGACCTGCTCTTGACCTTCCAGCCGCGATACCGCCTGCTGGCGGCTGGCCTCGCGGAGGGCCGGATTCCGTTGTGGATGGACGGCGTCCTCGGCGGATTCCCCGTGGCGTTTTCCGAGTTTGGCTGGTTCTATCCACTGACCTGGGGCCTGCTGCGCGTCTTCGAACCGCTAAGGGCCTATTTCATCGAGACATCGCTTGGCCTGATGCTGGCGGCGGCCTCGGCCTATGGCCTGGGTCGCGTGTGGGGCCTGTCGCGGCGCGGGGCGTTTCTCGCTGCTTTCCTCTACGCCTATAGCCCATTCGTGTTTGCGACGGCCCGCCTCCTCAACTGGGCCGACATCTTTTTTGTACTGCCCGCCGGTCTGCTGGCCATCGAACGCATTGCGCAGGGACGCCGGGCGTGGGCCGTCGGGCTCGCGGTCATCACCGGCATCGCGGGCCTCGGGGGATCGCCGCAGATTGCCCTGCTCTTCGTCTCGGTTTGGCTGGTGTATGCCCTGTTTCGTCTCACCTGGACGTGGTGCGAGGCCGGGCGGGCGCCCGCGTTCGAAGTTGGCGCTTGGCTGCTCGCGTCCGTCGTCCTGGGCCTGGCCCTGGGCGCCGTGCGATTTCTGCCGACCATTGAAACCACCGCGCTTTCCGGGCGCGCGGGGGGGCTGGAATACACCGCAGCGGCCGCCGGCTCGATCCCGCCCTGGAACCTGGTGCTCGGCTACCTCTACCCGTCGTTCGAGTTTCCGCGCGTGCTCGACGAGACGCTCAACGCCGAAGAGCTGCTCTATCTCGGGATTCTCACGCCCGTGCTCACTCTGCTCGCGCTGGTGGCCGCGCGCCGGCACCGCGTCGTGCGATTCCTCGCCGTGCTCGTCGTCGTCGCCTGGGTGCTGGCCATGGGCGCCTACAGCCTTGGGTTTCCGCTGCTGCACAAGCTGCCGTTGTTCAGCTTCTTCCGCGACCCCTCGCGGTTCGGGATTCCGGCGACGTTCGGCCTGGCCTTCCTCGCGGCCTTCGGCTTCGAGCTGCTGCCCCGGCCCGACCTGGCGGCCGCGCGGGCGGTTGGCTGGCTGGTGCGCGCCTGGACCTGGCTGGCCGGCCTCATCGCCGGAGGCACCCTGGCCGCCACGATTACGCTCACCGGCTTCGCCTTCTTGATCGTGCCCTATGGCTACGACTACATCGACCGCGTGATCGTCGGGTCCGAGGGCCGCTTTCTGACCGCCGAGCGCTACTACCGCACCTTCGACCAGCTGTACGCGCGGCTCGAATCGGCGTTCAGCCTGGCGGGGTCCACGCCTCGACTGGTGCTGGTGACCGCGGTGCTCGGCGCGTTGCTGATCTGGGCGTATCGACGCGGCGCGCTGCGGGGCGTGCACGCGCAAATCGGCGTTGGCGCCGTGCTCGCGGTCGACCTGCTGCTGGCGCCCGGCCACGTCATTCCCACGGTGCCGGCCGAGTGGTACGACCGTCCCTCGCCGCTGCTAGCCGTTTCCGCCGACGATCGCGACGGACGGTTCTTTTCCTATCGCGCCCAGGCCCAGAAGTTCGAGCTGTCGACGGCGACCGGCGATCGCCTGTTGCGCGATCAGCGCGACCTGCTGGAGTGGGTGTTTCTCACCGCCACTCGCGCCCCGAATCTGGCGCTGGACGGCGGGCCAAGGACGATTGACGGCTACGAAAACCTGATGCCACGCAGCACGGCGGAGTTTCTGGCGTTTGTCGGCAGCGAACGCGCCATCGTGCCCGGCTTCGCCAGCGACGCCTCGCTCGACGCCGCCGCACGCCTCGACATCCTGGAGTCCCGTCTGGGCGCTCTCGCCGCGGCTAACGTCCGGTACATCACGTCGGGGGTGCCGCTGCCGATTGAGGGACTGCGCGAAGTGCATGCGGGCACGGTCCCGCTGCCCGATTGGGCCGGCGTGGAGCAGCCGCTGTACGTCTATGAGATCGACAACTGGCGCCCCGAGGCCTGGATCGCGCGACGCTGGTCCGTCGTCGACGATCCCGAGTCCATGCTGGAACAGCTCGCGGAGCGACCCGAGCACGCGTTTGTGTCGCGTGACCCCGGCATCGATCCGGGGCAAGACTCGAGCCGGTCCGACGTCATCGGCCCCATCGCCCGCGGCCCGGAGCGCATCGACCTCAGCGTCGATCTGGCCGCGCCGGGCCTGCTGGTGCTCAACCACGCACCGAATCCCGGCTGGAGCGCCGAGGTGAACGGCCGTCCGGCGGAAATCTTGACCGTCAACCTTGTGGCGCGCGGTCTCGCGCTCCCGGCGGGCGCGCACGAGATCAGCATGCGGTTCGAGCCGCCGGGGTTTGCGGCGGGCGTGGTCGCGTCGCTGGTTGCCACGGGTCTGTTGGCGCCGCTGCTGGCGTTGAGCGTTTGGAGGCAGCGGCGGTGAAGCTGGCGATCGTGGCCGATGAGCTGGATCCCAGCAATGGGTGGGGGCGCTACGCCGGCGAGCTGGCGCGCGGGCTGATTGCGGCGGGCGTCGACGTGCGATTGGTCACGCCCGGCGGCGCGATGCCCGACGACCTGCGCGCGCATCCGGACCATGCGCCGATCCCGTCGTTTCGCGCCGGCACGCCCCACTTCGCGCGCTTGCTGGCAAGGACCATCCGTCCCTTGTGGAGCGCGCTGCGCGGTGTGGACGCCGTCCACTGCATGGTCGAGCCCTACGCCCCGGCCGTTGCCCTCGCCGCCGGCCTCCGCCCTCTGTTCGTGTCGCTCGTCGGCACCTATTCGGTGCCGTCCAGCCGAGTTTGGCTGGAGTCGCACATGCTGCGCCTAGCCATGCGCCGCGCGCGGAGACTGATCGCCATCAGCCGCTATACCGAGCAGCGGGTGCGGCGGGACACGGGATTCAGCCACTCCACCGTCGTGCCGCTGGCCGTGCGGGCGGATGAATTCGCCGTCCCCGACCCGCCGCCCGCGCGCGAGGCCGGGCTGGTGCTCGCGGTCGGTGAACCGAAGCCGCGCAAAGGCTTCGACGTGGCGTTGGAGGCCTTCGCCGGCGTGCGCGCGCGGCTGCCCCAGTCGCGATTCGTCATCGTGGGGCCGTATGCGCCACGCTCGTCGTTCGTGGCACGGCTCCGTGAACGCATCCGCGGCCTGGGCCTGGAAGACGACGTAGTCCTCACCGGAGCCGTGAGCCACGATGAGCTGGTGCGCTGGTATGCCCGCGCCTCCGTGGTCGTCATGCCCTACCGCTCGGTTGGACGCGACTTCGAGGGGTTCGGCCTGGTGCTGCTCGAGGCCGGCGCCTGCGGCGCGCCCGTGATCAGCTCACTGGACTCCCCGGCGGAGGAGATCGTGGCGCACGGCGAGACCGGGCTGTTGGTCGCACCGGGCGATGTGACAGCGCTGGAGGCGGCAATGCTCGAGGTGCTGACCTCCGCGGACGAGCGCCGGCGCCTCGGGGAGGGCGGCAGAGCCCACGCGACGACCATGACCTGGGAGCGATCGACGGCCCAACTCATCGACGTCTACGAGCAGACGATCAGCCGGTCCATCCGGCAAGGGTCGTGACATGACGGCTGAAGCACCCCAACGCGAGTCGTCCTCGACCCTGGGCGAGCGAGCCGTGCGCGGGGTAGTCGCGCTGGGCGTGCGTGAGGGCGGCATGAAGCTCGTGTCGTTTACGGGCGACATTGCGCTGTATCGCCTGCTCACGACGGCCGACTTCGGCGTCGTCGTGCCGATCGCCTTCCTCGCCGGCATCATCAAGCAGTTCACGGATGTTGGGCTGCATCCGAGCGTGATCCAGCGCCGGGACGATCCCAGCCGGTCCGATTTGCGCGCCGTGTTCACCTTGCATCTAGGGCTGGTGACTCTTGCCGCGGCCATCGTTGTATTCGCCGGCCCGCCGATGCTCACGGAATGGATCGGCGTAGACGCCGATCCGTGGATGATCCGCATCTTCGGAATCTCCATCTGGCTTTCGGCGTTTCGGCTCGTGCCGGCGGCGCTGCTCGAGCGTCACCTGCGCTTTGGTCGCCTGGCTGCCGCGGACATCGCCGGCACGGTGTGGTATTTCAGCGCCGGGATCGGGTTCGCCATCGGCGCGTTCGAGGCCTGGAGCCTGATCATCGCCCACGTCGGGGCAAGCATCGTCTCGACGCTGGCGGTGGTCGTCGCGCGGCCGTGGGCGCCAATTCCAACCTGGCGGCCCGCGGGGCTGCGGAGCTACCTTCGATTCGGCGCCCAGTTTCAGGGCGCTCGGCTCGCCTTGATGGCGAAAGATTCGCTGATTCCGCTCCTGTCGCCGCGCACGGTCGGCGTTGACGGCACCGGCCTATTGAGCTGGGCGGACAAGATCGCGTCTCAGCCGCTCACGCTGACGCAGTTGGTGTCCAGGGTCACGCTGCCCACGTTTGCCCGCATGCAGGACGATATGGAGCGGGTGCGGCGCGGCGCGGAGCTTACGCTCAAGTGGAACGCCATCGTGACGCTGCCGGCCTTCGCGGCGGTGATCGCTTTCGCGCCGGAGATTGCGATCTACATCTACAGCGAGCAGTGGCTACCGGCGATCCCGGCACTCTACGCGCTGGCGGCCAGCGCCGTCCTCGTACCGATCAACGGCCTGCTCACGCCGATCCTCGCGGCGCTCGGCCGGACGCGCGTCATTCTCGTGATCGCGATCGTCTGGGCGGTGGCGGCGTGGGCGCTGGCTATTGGCCTCAGCACGGCCGGACTGGAGCTACTCGCTATCCCGATTGCCCTGGCGGCCACCCAATTCGCCGCGGCGCTGGTGCTACTACCGCTGGCACGGGACGTTTTCGACTTCCGCCTGCTGCGGCACCTCGTGCGACCGCTGGCCGCGGCTGTGCTGGCGGGCGCCTTCGGTCGCCTGGTCATGCTGCCGCTGCTGACCGACTGGGTGCTGCTGATCCAGGGCGGCATCGTGGTCGTGCTGCTTTACGCCGGACTCATCTACCTGATGGATCGCGAGACCATTCGGTACGAGGTCGGCCTGCTCTTCCGACGTCGTGAGCCCGACCCAGGCAAAGGCTCCTGATGCGCGCCGCCGTCAACCTCCGCAACGCCAATCTCATGGTCACCGACGGGCATGGCGAGAGCATGCGCAGCCTCGCGCGCGCCCTAGTGGAAACCGCGGAATCTCACCGGCTCGACCTGCTCATGGATGCTCCGTCACGCTATCCCGGATTCGACGGTCCGAATGCCAGGATTCGCGTGCTGCGGCCCTTCAGGTTCGGCAACCGCCTCCTGACCCAGGCGTTCAGCGGCGACCCCTGGTACCGTGCCCGGGTGCCGCTCGCCCGAGCCTGGCGCGCCGCCGACGTGTACTTCCAGAGCGCTCACGAACCTCCGCCCTTCGTCAGTGGTCCGCCCCACGTCGCGATGGTCCACGACGTGGCGTTCATGCGGCCCGGGGCCGAGGCGTACTTCGACGCGCCGACACGCGACTACCTCGATCGGTGGACGGCGAGCAGCATTCATCGCGCCGACCGCATCCTGGCGGTTTCCGATTGGGTGCGGGACGAGGTCGTGCGGATCTACGGCTTTCCGGCCGAACGGGTGGACGTGGCGCCCCATGGCGTCGACGGCGATCGATTCCGGGCAGACATCGACCCACAATCCGTGAGTGACTCGTTGAGCCGTCTCGGCATCCAGACGCCCTACGTGCTGTTCCTGGGCACGCTGCAGCCGCGCAAGAATCTCGGCACGCTGGCCCGGGCCTATGTTGAGGCCCGGCGGCGCGGCCTCGAACACTCGCTCGTGTTGGCGGGCGTCCCCGGCTGGCGCTACGCGGATGTCGCCGCGGACCTCGAACGCCTAAGCGGCGAGGGAATCCAAATCACGGGCGCGGTCGATGCCCCCGACCTGCCGGCGTTGGTGGCCGGGGCCTCGGCGTTCGTCAGCGTCGCCATTGACGAGGGCTTCGGCATGCCGGTGCTGGAGGCCATGGCCTCGGGCGTGCCGGTGGTCGCGACAAATCAGGGCGGGCTGGCCAACGCCGCCGGCGATGCCGGGATGACCGTCGACCCGCACCAGCCCGACGCCATCGCCGAGGCGCTGCTGCAAGTCACGGGCGACGACCGGCTGCGCGAGGACCTTCGGTCGCGCGGCCTGGCGCGGGCGGCGGAGTTCACCTGGACCCGCACGGCGCGGCGGGCGTGGAAATCGCTGGAGCAAGCATGCGCGTCCTCCTGATCGGGCCCGAGTGGGACACGGGCCTATGGGCCGAATACTGCGGCGCGGGGCTGGAGGCCGGAGGCCATGAGGTGGCGTCGCTGCTCTATGGCCGCGACCTGGCGCGTCCGGTGGGCCTCTGGGGCCGCGTGCGGCGCCGGCTCGCCGGGCCGCATCGATTTCACATCGGTCGGGTGCTCGAGGCCATGCGCCGGGACAACCTGCGCGTGCTGGATGCCGCCGTGCGTCACCGCCCCGATCTCACCGTCGTCCTGAAGGGCGAGGTGCTGCTGCCGGAAACCGTCGAGCGTCTGCGGGACCTTACGTCGGGACCCGTCGTGCAGTGGTGTGGGGACGATCCTTCGTGGTTTCCCCACATCATGGCCGCAGCCCATCTCTACGACCGCTTCTTCCTCGCCGAGCCGTCCTATTCCGCCGACCTCGCGCGGCACAGGGTGGGGGCCGAGTTCATGACCCATGCCGCCGATCCCGACACCTGGGGACCAGCGCCCGACGAAGCCCAAGATCCGCCGGAGTGGGACGTGGTCTTCGTGGGCGACTCGCGGCACAACATGGGGCATTTACCGTCCACGCGCCTGCGCGTGGACCTGGTCGAGGCCGCGGCCCGCAGCGGCCTGCGCGTGGCGGTTTGGGGTCGGGGGTGGGAGAAGCTCGACGCCGACTCGCCCGCGCGGCAGCGGCACGAAGCGCTGACGCTGTTGCCCGCCGCGGCCGTGGCGCAAACCTATCGCCGCGCCAAGATTGCGCTCAACGCGCACCATGCCCAGATGCGCGAAGGCCTGAACATGCGCACGTTCGAGATTCCGGCCGCGGGCGCCTTTCAGCTCTGCGACGCCAAGACGCGGCTCGGCGAGCTGCTCGAGATCGGACACGAAGTTGCCGTCTACGACGGCGTCGACGACATGGTCGACCAGCTGCACCGCTACGCGGGCGACGACGCGGCCCGGGCGCGTATCGCCGAGGCCGGCCGCCGGCGCGTTCTGCGCGACCACACCTACACCGTGCGCATGGCCCAACTCGTCGCGCGATCGCATGGCGAACCGGCCGCCTAGCGTGCCCGCCGGCTCACCGTCGCCGCTACCCACGGCCCTTGCGGAACGCTCCGACCGCGAGCTCTTGCGGCTGGCGATCGAGGCGCACCTGCATCAGCCGGCGATCGCGCTCTGGCGCGCCACCGAGTTCGCCATGTTGCGCGAGGTGGAGTTCGGCGCGCCGGTTCTCGACCTGGGCTGCGGCGGGGGCACGGTCGCCGGAGTGGTGCTTCACGACCACTGGCCACGCGACGGCCTCGAATTGCTCACCAGCGAGGCCCGCGCCGCCCGCGCCCTGGGCGTCTACCGCGGCGTGATTCGGTCGGACGCGACACGGGCGCCGCTGGTTGCAGGCGCCTACGCCACGGTCTTCAGCCAAAGCGTGCTGGAGCACATTCCGGACGACCGGGCCGCCGTGCGCGAGGCGGCGCGCGCGCTGGCGCCGCGCGGGCGGCTGGTGTTCACCGTGCCGTCGCCGGCCTTCGCCGAGCGGATTCGCCATGGACCCGGCGGTGAGGCCGCCCTTCAAGCGACGAACGACCGGCTGGGCCACTTCCACTACCGCTCGCTCGACGAGTGGGCCGGGCTGCTGGCCGAATGCGGCCTCGACATCGTCGGCACCGGCGGACACCTGCCCGCTCGCACGCAACGCGCCTGGCAGCGCCTGGACGCGCTGATGACGCATCGGCTGGGCCGGCGCCGCATCCTGGATATCTTTCGGGCGCTGCACCGCCGCCGGCTCGTGCACCGCGGCGCGTGGATTGCCGCATGGACCGCCATGCTCTGGCGCCCCTTCCGTCGGCCGGTGGACGATCCCGGCGGCTACCTGATCGTGGCCCAAGCGCCCGACGGCGCCGCCGGGCCCTAGCATGCCGGCACGCGATCGTCCGCGAGTCCTCCACCTGTCGCCGACGTGGTTCGGGGAGATCTCGGTCATCGGCGGAGGCGAGCGCTTTCCCCTCGAACTCGCGCGCGCCATGCGGGGACGAGTGCCGACCCGCCTCGTCGCCTTCGGTGGGCCGCCCACAACGGCCGATGCCGGCGGATTTCCCATCGAGGTGGCCCGCACCTGGCGCCACTTGCGGGGCCGCCCGTACGACGCCATCGGTCCGGGCTTCATTCCCGCCCTCTTGTGGGCCGATGTCGTTCACTGCCACCAGGCACGTACCGGGCTGACGGCGCTGGCGACACTGCTGGCGCGCCCGCTCGGGAAGCGCGTGTTCGTCACGGATCACGGAGGCGGCGGCGTCGGGTGGCTACGTCGCGCTCGCCTGGGGCGCTGGGTCCACGCCCACCTGGCGCAGAGCCGGTTCGTGGTGGACACACTGCCGTACACGGGCCGTCGCACGGCGATCGTCCACGGTGGGGTCGACCCGCAGGTATTCGCGCCATCGGCGGCCAAGGCTCGCGGCGAGGTGGTGTTTGTGGGCCGCCTGCTGCCGCACAAGGGGATCGAGCACGCAATTCGCGCGCTGCCCGACGATGCCCATCTCGGCGTGTACGGTCGGCCGGCCGATCCCGATTACGCCGCGTTCCTGCGGCGCGAGGCCGAGGGCCGCGCGGTTACCTTTCATGAAGACGCCGACGACCGAGAGCTCGTACAGGCGCTCAGCCGCGCCTGCGTGGCGGTGATGCCCTCGGTGTTCGAGGACTTTCGCGGCCGCCACCAGGAGCATCCGGAGCTGCTCGGGCTGGCCGCGCTGGAGGCCATGGCGTGCGGCACGGCCGTGGTGGTCTCACAGGCGGGCGGGCTGCCCGAGGTCGTCGATCCGTCCTACGGGGCCGTGGCGCCGCCGGGCGATGCGGCGGCGCTTCGCGCGGCCCTGCTGCCGTTCACGTCAAATCCCGACCACGCGGCGGCCTGCGGCGCGCGCGCCCGCGAGCGGGCGCTGCGCGACTTCACCTGGAGCGCCGTCGCCCACCGGTGCCTGGCCGCCTACGGCTACGGTCCGGTCCCCTCTCCAACGAAAGAGTCCATCGAATAACCGGGCGAGGGCGGTTCGCGAACCGCCCTACATGACGGTTTAGAGGTTCAGCGATCGGTGGATTCCCGCCTTCGCGGGAATGACGGAGGGGGCGGCGGGAAAGGCGAAGAGGGTTGGATCGCCCTCGGACTGACCCCCATCCTAGCCTTCCCCCTTCCAGGGGGAAGGGATTGAATCAGGTCCCTGCTAGATATCCGCCACCGCGCCGTCGGCGTACACGTCGGAGCCGAACTCCAGCTCGTGCGGCGGGTTCGCCGCGATGAAGGCTTCATCCAACTCAACGCCAAGCCCGGGAGCCTCCGGCAACGCGAAGTGCCCGTCGGCGAAGGCCAGCGGTTCCTGCAAGACGCTCTCGAAGTAGGGCGGCTTACGCGCATACTCGAGGATCAGGAAGTTCGGCGTCGCCGCCGCCAGTTGGATATTCGCCGCCGTGGCCACGGGGCCGTTGGGATTGTGCGGCGCCATGGCGATGTAGTGCGTTTCGGCGTGCGCGGCGATGCGGCGCAGCTCGGAGATGCCGCCCGCGTAGCAGATGTCGGGCTGGACCACGTGCACGGCGCGTGATTCGATCAGCTCGCGGAACCCCCAGCGCGTATACAGCCGCTCGCCGGTCGCGCAGGGCACTTCGGGCACCGCGGCCGTCACCTGCGCGTAGGCCGGGACGTTGTCCGGCGGGATCAGCTCCTCCGCGAACAGCAGGTCCTGGTCGCGGACTCCGTGAAGGAAGCGGGCGGCCGCCGCCGGCGAGAGTCGCCCGTGAAAGTCGATCATCAGATCGAGCTCGGGACCCGCCGCGGCTCGAACGGCCGCCACCAACTCCACGGCGGCCTTGGCCAGGGCGAACTCGTTGAATCCGCCGTCGAGGTGCGGCGGCGCGATCTTGAACGCCGTGAAGCCCTGTCGCTGGGCGTCCAGCACCTGGTCGATTTCCGAGCCTCCCAGGTCGGCCCGGGCGTAGGCGCGGACGCGATCGCGCACCGGGCCGCCGAGCATGCGGTACACGGGCAGCCCGGCGGCCTTGCCCGCGATATCCCACAGCGCCATGTCGATGCCGCTAATCGCGGCATTGAGGATCGGCCCGCCGCGGAAGAACGGGTGGCGATACATCTGCTGCCACAGGTACTCGACACGAGTGGGATCTTGCCCGACAAGAAACGTGCCGAACCGCTCCACCACCTCCGCGACGGCCTGGTTAACCTTGAACAGGCTGCACTCGCCGATGCCGTGGATGCCGCTGTCGGTCTCGATCCGCACGAAGGTCCACACCCGGTTGAGGCGTGCTCCGGGAGCGGCCGGCGCGCCGCTGTGCATGGTCTGAATGTCGGTGATTCGCATGGGTCTGGCTCGCGGAAACCGGCGCCGCAGCCTAGCGCACGGTCGGCGGGTTACTACGAATCGGCCCGCGCCGGAGACCCTTGGATGATCGCTTGACATCCCCCGCCCAAGCCTCGAATCACCCTCACCCTATCCCTCTCCCATCAAGTGCGAGGGGACCGGACCTGCTCCCACCGACTGCGAGTAGTCCAGACTGGATTCCGGCCTTCGCCGGAATGACGGAGGGGTGACGCAAAGGCCTCATCATTCGAGAGGGGACCGGACCTGCTCTCCAAGCTCCGCTGGAGGTGCTACGCAAGAGTCTCCACCGGGGCGGCCATGAGGGGCATGTCGACCGCGTCCGGTCGGGCGAGTCGCAGGAAGAAATGCCCAAGGCCGGCCGAACCCATCATGAAGTCGGGGCTGTAGTTGCCCGGCTCGTCCCCGCGCCACCGGGCGCCGTCCGGCCCTTCCTCGCGGTAGGCCGCGGCCGCGTCGCCGAATTCCACCGCTCGCTCAAGCCACAGGTCATCTCCGAGAACTCGCCACAACTCCAGGAACGGCTCGGCGTTTCCGGCCAGCCCGTGGCACTGGCTGGGGTTCGCTCGGATGTCTCCGGCGGCGTAGGTCGACTCGGCGGCGCGCAGCGCCAGGTCCTTGAGCTCGGCGTTACCCAGCGCCGCAAAGGCGCGCACGGCAAACAGTCCAATGCCCGGCGCTCCGTGGCACCACTGCACACTCGCCGCACGCTCGTCGCCCGGCCAGCGTCGCCACGCCGGCCCGGGTTCCGCATGCGCATCGATCCAGCGCGCCGCGCCCAGCACCGCCTCCGGCAGTCGCGGGTCGCTGGAATAGCGCGAAAGCTCCGCCAGGAAACAGGCGATGCCCGCCGTCCCATGCGCAAAGCCAATGCCGTCGAAGCTCCCCGAGCGGCGATTCCAGGGCCAGTACCTACCACGGTCATCCATGCGCGCGCGCTGCAGCAGGTACTCGCCCGCCGCGACGGCCAGATCCAGCGCGCCGGCGTCGCCCGCCACCTGGTGCATGCGCAACAGGAAAGTCCCCGTGCCCGACGCCCCCTCCAGCGGATCCTCTTCCTGATACGCGATGCCGCGAAGCGCCTTGACTCGCGTTCGGGCCAGGTTGAGCCAGCGCTCACGGCCGGTGCATTCGTAGAGGTGCAGAAAGGTCATGCCGTCGCCCGCCACGCCGAAATACAGGCCCGGATCGCGGTCCGGCGCCGTGAGCGCGCGGCGCGTCTGCGGCTCGATCCACAGCGCTCCGCTCTCGGCCACGTCGCGGAAGCGGGTCTCTTGCGTGGCGGCGAAGAGGCTCGCCAGCAGGATCACCGGTCCGGCGGAGCCTGCGAAGACGTCGGTGCCGTAGGCGTCCTCGCCAAAGTATGTGCGCGTGCGCCAGCGCGACCCGGCGACGTCCGGCTCGGCCGCCGCGGAGATGAGCCGCCCAACGTCGATCGCCAGGTCCAAGAACCGCTCGGTGTCCGGCATGTCGGCTCCCCTGGGCTCGCCGTGATTACCGCCAAGCCTACTCGGCGCACGCGACAAACCCCGCGGGCGGCGCGTACGCTGCCAGCGTCACACCTGACACGAAACACGCCCCATGTCTGAGCCCGGCTCCCGGTCAAACGGCTCCCAGCATCCCGGCCTGGCGAATCTGATGGTCGACTTCAATCAGATGCAGGCCTTTATGGAGAACCCGCTGGTCATCGTTGAAGGCTCCGGGGTGCGGCTGACGGATGTGGAAGGCCGGTCCTACATCGACGGGATCGCGGGCATTGCCGCGATGCAGTTCGGCCACGGCAACCGGCCCATCATCGAGGCCATGCAGGCGCAACTCGAGCGCGTCGCGCTGACCCTGCCCATCTACGCCACGAACCAGCCCGCGATGGAGCTTGCCGATCGCCTGATCGATGTCTTCCCGCCGGAGTTCAGCACCGTCAAGTTCGTCAGCGGCGGCTCCGAGGCCAACGAGACCGCGATGAAGATGGCCCGGCAGTACCACAAGCAGACCGGCAATCCGGGCAAGTACAAGGTGATTTCGCGCTACTCCAGCTACCACGGAGCGACCCTGGGCGCGCTATCCGCGACCGGCGGAGCGGCGCGCAAGACGAAGTACGAGCCGCTTCCGACCGGATTCCTCAAGGTCCACCCGCCCGACTGCTACCACTGCCCCTTCAAACTCACCTATCCCGAGTGCGGCGTGCTGTGCGCGGAGATCGTCGACGACGTGATTCGCGGCGAAGGCCCCGAGACCGTCGCAGCCTTCATCGCGGAGCCGGTCATCATGTCCGCGGAAGCCTTTGTGGTGCCGCCGCCCGAGTATTTCAAGATCCTGCGGGAGATCTGCGACCGGCACAACGTGGTGCTGATCTACGACGAAATCATCACCGGCTTCGGCCGGCTGGGCGAGCTGTTTGGCGCGGATGTCTACGGGGCGTATCCCGACATCATGACGGTGGGCAAGGGCATCAGCGGCGGCTACGCGCCGTTGGCGGCGGCCATCATTCGCGGCAGCATTTCCGAGACGTTCCTCGGCGAGCGGGACGCCGGCGTGCACTTCAACGCCGGACACACATACTCCGGCAACCCCGTCGCGTGCGCCGCGGGACTCGCCGCGCTGCAGCAGATCACCGGCGGCAAAGTGCTGGACAACTGCCGGCGCCAGAGCCAGCGCCTGCGCCGCCAACTGGAGGACATGGCCGAGCGCTACGAGGTCGTCGGACGCGTCGACGGACACGGGCTGCTCCTCGGCGCAGAGTTCGTGGCCGACCGTTCCACCCATGCCAGCTTTCCCAGCGAACGACCGTTCGGACGCGCGGTCGGGGCCGAGGCGCGCCGCCGCGGCCTGATCGGCCGGGCCGGGGACCACGTGTGGGTATTCGCCCCGCCGCTCACGTCCACCGACGACGAGATCGACGAGATGGCGGCCATTCTCGACGCCTCGATCGCCGAGACGCTCGAGACCTACGAGTGGCCGGCCTGACGCAACAGGCCTTCGACGACCGGGTGGCCGGTTACGCCGACTCGCCCTGCCACCGTTCCGGTCCGAGCCTGCCGCTGGTGCTCGAGTTCGCCAACATCTCGCCCGAATACTTCGTGCTGGACGTGGGAACCGGCACCGGCTTCACGGCGCATGCGTTGGTGCAGCGCGGCGCATACGTGGACGCCCTGGACGTATCGCGACCGATGCTGCGACATACGCGAGCGACCGCCCCGGGGCCATTGCGCGCGGTGCGCGCCGCCGCCGGCCGCATTCCGACGCGCGGTCGCAGCTACGACGTGGTCACGTGCCGGCACGCGCTGCATCACTTCGGGGATCCCGCCGACGCCATCGGCGAGATGGCCCGCGTGCTGCGCCCGGGCGGGCGCGTGGTCATCGCCGACACGCAGAGCCCCGACGATCCGTGGGTGGCTGCCGAGATGCACGACATCGAGACGATCCGCGACCCCTCGCACGTGCGCAATCTGTCGGCTGAGGAATTCCCGCGCTACCTCCGCGCCGCCGGGCTGGTCGTAGCCGCCGACCGTGAGTGCCGTTCGCCCATGGACTTCGACCAGTGGGTGGCCCGGTCCGGCGGCACGCCCACGATGGCCGACGAGCTATGGGGCCGGATGTCGGAGCAGCGGGTCGCCGCGGCCTTCGACGCTTATTTGGACGATGGCGTGCGCCGCTTCGCCTGGCCCGTGCGCGTGATCGCGGCCCGCCGACCGCTCCGGCCCTAGCTCGACCTAGTAGGCCCCCCGCCCGCGCGCCACCACCCAGACGGTGCGGGCGAGGATGGAGATGTCCAGCAGCGGCGAGTAGTTCTGGATGTAGAACAGGTCGTATTCCACGTTTTCGACCAGCGGCAAATCGCCGCGGCCGTTGACCTGCCACCAGCCGGTGATTCCCGGGAGCACCGAGAGTCGCTGCCGCTGCCAGGATTCGTATTGGTCCACCACCCAGGGCAGCTCGGGCCGCGGGCCCACCAGGCTCATCTCGCCGCGCAGCACGTTCCAGAGCTGGGGCAGCTCATCCAGGCTGGCGCGGCGCAGCACGCGACCGACTCTGGTGACCCGCATGTCGTTGGCCGGCTTGTAGATGTCTTCGAGCCGCTGGCCGCTCTGGCGGGCGGCCTCGATCTGGGCCTCGGCGTTCGCGACCATGGTGCGGAATTTGAACATCGTGAAGAGCCGGCCGTTCTCTCCCACGCGGCGCTGGGCAAAAATGACCGGACGCCCGGTTTCGAGCCATACGGCCAGGGCGGAAAACGCCATCACCGGCGCCATCACCACCAGGGTCAAGAGCCCGAGCACCAGGTCGAACACGCGCTTGACCACTCGATCGAAGCCGGTGATCTCCGGCGCACGCACGCTGATCATCGGGATGCCCCAGGTGTCCTCGGCCATGGTGCGACCCGGCATCAGGTCAAAGACGTCGGGCACAACGCGGATGCGCACGTCGGCGCGCTCCAGCGCCAGCACGGACTCCCGCAGCCGGCTGTGGGCGTGTAACGGCAGCGCGATGATCACGTCGTCGGGCGCATGCCGCTCCACGAGCGCAGGCAACTCCTCCACGAGTCCCAGCACCGGACGCCCGTTCAGGATCGTGCCCTGCTTTTGCGCGTCGTCGTCGGCGAATCCCAGCACCTCGTAGCCCGACCAGGGCCGGTCGATGATGAGCCGGGACACGCGGTCGCCGACGGGACCGGCGCCGGCGATCAGCACCAGCCGCCGCGTCGCGGGCGAGAGATGCCGCGTGCGCAGCGCCAGGTTGAGCAGCCAGCGGAAGTTGATCAGGATCGCCAGGTTGAGCACCACGAAGTAGACGAAGAGCAACCGCGACAGGAACTCGACCTTGAGCACGAAGAAGGCCGCGAAGAGCGCGCCCGTGGCCAGCAGCACCGCGAAAGTGATCGCGCGCGCTTCCAGCACCACGCGCATCACCCGCCGGTGGTCATAGACCCTGGCGAAGCGCAGGAAGAACGCCCAGGTGACCGCGACGATGACGTACTCGCGCGCGCCCAGCCAGTCCAGGTACTCGGCGGGGCCAAAGCCGAATGGCAGCGCGTGGCGCAGCGCGTCGGCCGCCAGCAGCGCCAGCATGGTCAACAGCACGTCGGCGATCGCGAGGAATCCGCCGACGGCGCGAGTTCGACTTAGCACGTCAGTTTGTCTGCACGAGTTCGCGGTATACGGCTTCGGTGGCGCGGGCCATGCCGTGGCGATCCTGCCGCCGGCGCATGTCGCGCGCCGCCGCCTGCGTGATGGTGCGAGCCAACGCTGGCTCTGTCAACACGCGCAGGGCCGCGCCGCCAGCCGCGGCTCCGTCGCCGGCATCCACCAACAAACCCGTTTCCTCGTCGGTTATCAGATCGCTGGTGCCGATGGCTTGCGCGCCCACGACGGGCACGCCGGCCCACATGGCCTCCATGACGGAATAGGGCACGCCCTCCCAGCGGGCCAGGTGCAGATAGACGTCCATGGCCGGCAGCAGCGTCCGGGCGTCGGGCACGAAGCCGGGACGAAGGGTGGCGTGCAAGAGGCCGAGGTCCGCCAAGCGCTGCTCGACCACCGTTTGCAGCTCGCCGCCGTTGATCCACAGCAGGCGCGTTTCCGGATGCGCCGCGTGAATCACGCGGAACGCCTCGACGATGTCCATCGGGGCCTTCTGGGCGGTGAAGCGCGAGGTCGTGCCGACCACTGGCACATCGGGGGACAGACCAAGCCGCCGCCGCGCCTCGGGCTTGGACAGCGCCTCGAAGGGTTCGAACCCGTTGGGCACCAGCCGCACGCGCGCCGACCCCAGAAGCCTTGCGGCCTCGCGCTGCTCGCCGTCGGAAAGCGCGATCACGCGATCGGTCATCGAACCCAAGAACTTCTCGAGCCCGCGCGCCATGGCGCGACCGACCCCGCCGGCGAAGTTCAGGTAGTAGAAGCCGTGCGGGGTATGCACGGTGCGGACGCGGCGCCACCGCGCGGCGAGCCGTCCGGTGATTCCAGCCTTGGTGCTATGGGTGTGGACGACGTCGTAGCCGCCCTTGCGGATCAGCCGCGCCAGACGAACGATGGTCGTGGCGTCGTCCCACGGGTTGAGCGCGCGCAGCATCGGGATCTCCCGCACGGTGACGCCCGCCTCGCGCAGGTCGCCGGCGAAGGACGTGTCGCCGTGTGCTTCGGATCGCACTGGGGGGCACGCCACTTCTACCGCCACGACGGCCGGATCGAGCGACGTGGTCAGGTCGAACAGATGCCGCTTCGTGCCGCCGATGGTCGCCTCCATCACCTGGAGGACGCGCAGCGGGCGGTTCGGTGGCGTCAGTGTCGCCCCAGCACCGATTCGCGCAGCCACGCGTACTCGGCCTCGAGTCCCTGGCGCACGGTGGTGGTGGGATTGAAGTCCAACTCACGCCGGGCCTTGCCGATATCGGCCTGGCTGTGGAGCTGATCCGCCGGATTGGCGTCGGTGTAGATCAGCTCCGCCGGTCGGCCGACGACGTACTCCATTTCCTGCACGAACTCGTTCACGGACACCGTCGGGCCGCTGCCGATGTTGTAAATCTCGCCGATCGGCAGCACGTCCAGCACCCGGGCCTGCGCCTCCACGGCGTCCATCACGTACGTCAGCTCGCGCGTCTGCTCGCCGTCGCCGTAGATCGTGATCGGGCGGCCTTCGGCGATGGCCTTGAGGCCGATGTGCGCCAGCATGTCGGGTCGCTGGCGGGGGCCGAAGAGCGTGTAGTACCGCAGGATCACGACCGGAAGGCCGAAGAGCTGGCGGAACCCATTGAGCACGTGCTCGTCCATCAGCTTGGACATGGCGTAGAACGCGCGGGGGTTCAGGTCGTGATCCTCGGGCGTCGGCAGCTTCGGATTGAAGCCGTAAATCGACGACGTGGACGCAAAGCTGAACAGCTCGACGCCGGATGCCAGGGCCGCCTCCGCCAGCCGCTGCGTCGAGAGGCAGTTGTCGCGCATGTAGCGGCCGTAGTTGAACGCGGTCCACCCCTCGCGCACGCCGGCGCGCGCCGCGAGATGGAAGATGAATTGCGCCCGATCGGTCAGGGGCCGGAGGTCCAGGTCCATCAGGTGACCCTCGACCGTTTCGTATTCCGGGTGCGCCAGCAGCCGGCGCTCGTTGTCTCGCTTCTGCCGGATGTCGTAGGAGTCGGTGAACCCGTCCAGCCCGATCACGCGGTGACCTTCGGTGAGCAAGCGCTCGGCGAGGTGGGAGCCGATGAAGCCGCAGGCTCCGGTCACGAGGCTGGTTGGGCGGTTACTGGACATTCAGGGTCTTCACGTCAAGGTGGCGCGCCCCACGCGCGCCTACCCGGAAGTATATCGGCGCGGTGGGTAAGGCCATTTCAGACGCGCGCACTCAACGCCTCGTCGTAGACGGCCCGGGTGGCGGCGCGCATGCGATCCAGGTCGAACGTGTCGCGAGCCCGCCGCGCCGCGGCCTCGCCCATGCGTTCGCGGTCGGCGTCATCTTTGAGCAGGCGCGCCAGCGCATCGGCGATTCCAAACATGTTGCCCGCCGGGACCAGGATGCCGGTCTCACCGTCGCTCACCACCTCGGGCACGCCGCCCACGGCCGTCGCCACGACGGGCCGGCCGGCGGCCATCGCCTCCAGCAGCGCGAGGCCGAACCCTTCCCAATCCGACGCCAGCGCGACGATGTCACAGGCGGCCAGCAATCTGGGCATATCGGTCCGGACTCCCAGCCAGCGAATAGCGCCGTGGGCGTCAGTGAGATCGGCGAGGGCGTGGAGGTCGCGCTCGTAGGCTTCCGACCCAAGCTGCCGTCCGCCCGCCAGCAACAGCACGGCGTCCGGCAGCTCCCGGTGCACGCGCTCAAGGGCGCGCAGCAGCATGCCATGGTTCTTCTGCGGATCGAGACGCGCCGGGCACAGCACGACTTTGGCGCTCGCTTCGATGCCAAGGTCGGACCGAGCGGCCGCTCGGTCCAGCTCCGCAAACGGCGCCGCGTCGATGCCGTAGAGCACCACCCGGGTCTTCTCAGGCGGTGCGCCGCCCGTGGTCACGGCCCACTCGCGCACCGCGTCCGAGATGCCGATGGTGAGGTCCGGCAACCGCGCGGTGCGCCGATGGAGCCAGTGCCAGACCGGGTGCTCCAGCCGGGCCTCAAGGTTGTGCTTGGTCGCGACCAGCCCGCGGACCCGCGCCACGCGGGCCGCCAGCGCCCCGTACATATCGGCGCGCAGCAGATGCGTATGCACCACGTCGTAGCGGCCGCGCACGATGGCCGCGGTGAGCTGGGGCAGCCGCGTCCAGCCCCAAGGTCCGGCCATGGGGACGTGGCGTACACGGCCGGCCAAACGTTGGGCGTCCGGGCGAAGGTCGTGGTCGCGGAAGTAGATCACGTCTTGCTGCACGCCGTCCTCGGGCTGCGCGAGCAGTTGGAGCAAGTGGCCCTGCGCTCCGCCAACGGCGAGCGACGAGATGACGTGGACGATCCGGCGCGGGGCCGTCATGCGGCGGCGATCAGCGCCTCGTAGCGCGCCAGCGTCCGCTCCACCTGGCGGTCCAGGGTGAACCACTGCGCCACGCGCTGCCGGCCCGCCTCGCCAAGCTTGCGGGCGAACGCCGGGTCCTCGACGATGAGCGAGAGACGGTCGGCCAGGCCCATGGTGTCGTCGGGGTGCACCGCGAATCCCGTCTCGCCGTCGGGGACGATCTCCGGTCCGGCGCCGAGCGTCGACGCGATCACCGGCGTGCCGGCGGCCATGGACTCGATCAGCGTCAGGTTGAACGGGTCGGGATAGGTCGACGGCGCCAGCGTGACGCCGGCGGCGTGGTAGGCATCCCGCAGCGTGTCGGCATGCAGCCAGCCGGGCAATACCAGCCGGTCGCCCACGCCCAGCTCCTGCGCCATTTGGCGCAGCTTGGGCGCATAGCGCGGGTTGTCCCCGGCGATGACCAGCCGCGCCTCGGGATTTCGCGTTTTCGCCAGGGCGTGCAGCGCGGCTTCGGCGCCTTTTTCGCGGCTCACGCGAGCGGCCAGCAGCGCGAAGGGCGCGTCGTCCAGGCCAAGCTTCGCCCGAAACCGCGTGCCGTCGCCCTGCGCCCACCACTCGGCGTCGACGCCGTTGTGCATCACCTCGGCCCCGCCGTAGCCGTTGGCTCGCAGCGCGGTCTGCAAGGCGCGGCTGATGACGAAGATGTGAGACACGTGCGCCGACATCTGTCGCTGGATGGCCGTGTTGCGCGCCGGGTTCCAGCGGAAGCGCTGGCACTTGGCGCAGTTGAACCACCGCTGGCGAAAGTCCACCTCGCCCCCACTGCAGATGAACTTGATGCAGCAAAACAGCAGGAAGTCGTGCGCGGTGTAGGCCACCGGAGCGCCCGTGGCGGCCGCCGCCTCCAGCGACGCGAACGACAGGTGCTGGTGCACGTTGTGCGCGTGCACCACGTCGGGCCCGAAGTCCGCCAGCGCGCGGCGTACGCCGCCCAGGACCACCGGATTCATCATGGCCACCGTGTTCCGGAAGCGCTCCGGATAGCTCGACTGCAATCGCCGCACCTGCACCGGGCCGTCCGTCGTTTCGGTGGCCGCGTCGGGCCAGGTGGTCACCACCAGCACGTCGTGGCCGCGCGCCGCGAATGCGCGCGCCAGGCGCTGCGCCACAACACCCGCCCCGCCTCGGTTCGCGGGGGGATAGGTATCAGCCAGCAGGGCGATGCGCATGGGCGCCTTCCGAATGCGAGTGCTTGATTCTATGGAACTCCTATACGAGCGAAGTTTCGTGGCCTACATGAACCACAATCCGTTCGGTCACCCCTTTGACAAGCTCAGGGCGAACGGATTGTGGAAAACCGCTCGGCCATCTGCTGACCTTTTGCGGTCAGCCGGTCGCTACTTGTACGGACGTCCGCCCTGGGGCACGTCGCGACCTTCGTCGAGGTCCAGGCGGTCGAAGTGACGGGTGATGTCCGTGCGGTGCGCCTGTCCGCAGTCCGCCAGGAATTCCCGGAACTCGGCCCACGTCCAGCGATCGTTTTCGTCCTCGGGCGTGGCGGCCCACGACTTTCGGTTGAATTCCTCGATCTCGTCAGGCGTGCGCGGCGTCATGCGCTCGGCCACCCAGGCCCACACGTCCTGGTCGCTCGGGCGGTCGCGCAGCGATTCAATGAAGTCGTCGGCCGAGACGCCGAGGAACTCGAACAAGCGCTCCGATCGTCCGGTCCGGGCCACGTACTCGCCCAACGTTCCCGCCAGATCCGCCCGCCCCTTGTCGATGCTGCGCGGCAGAAACACGATTCCGCCGAGCTTTTCGTAAGGGCTGCGCGGCACCTCGTGCGTCAGGTCCATTGCGTCACTCCTCTGGCTGCAACGTGCGCGTGTGTCCGATCGTTGCGCGCACGGCGTCGCGTTCCAAGGGCACCTGGCGGTAGCGGCCCGCCAGCCAGTCGCCGAACTGGTCCGCATAGTGCGGACTGCCCGGCTGTCCCGACGGTCCCGCCGCGTCCAGCGACCACAGGCAGGCCGGCGACTCGGCCACGTCCACGATCAGTCGATAGTTGGCGCCGCCAGTCGATTCGAATTCCGGCGACGACCCCGTGTTGCACACGACGAAGCCGTTGCCGCTCGAGGGCTCGCCGCCGCGATCGAACAGGCGCCCCAGGTCGCCGCAGTCCGTCAGCAGGTGGGGCAGCCACACCTTGTGCAGCCCGCCCCAGCTCCAGGCAGACATGTCGTCGCCGAGCCGCTCGGTGAGCAGGTCCAAGGCGCGAGCCATCGCCGACCGCGCCGCCGCGTCGCGCGCTTCGGCAGAGACAAACCAACCCGCCGCGTCCTCGCCCAGCAGGCGCAGCGACAACGCGCCGATGCCTCCCGCCACGAAGGCCGCCGGATCGCCGACGGCCAGCGCCGAGGCGTCCGCCGAGAAGCGTTCCGAGGCCACCGCTTCGTCCCATTGCTGATGAAAGGCCTCGAAAATCGCCGCTCCGGCGCTGTCGGCGTCCATGCGGCAGTCCCAGGCGCGCAGCGCCGCGGCGGCCGCCTGCAGCCGCGCGTCGCCGCCGTCCAGGATGCGAGTCAGCGCGTCGACCGCGTTCACCGCCCGCAGCGACAGCGGGTCATATTGCATCGCGGCCACTTCCTCGCGGGTGTGAGCCTGGCGCGACTCGATCATTTCCCGGATGCGCCGTGCCCGGTAGCCGCTGGGAGACGTGTTGGCCAGCGGATGCGGGTAGTCCGACGGCGCCGGCAGGTTGTTGGCTGTTGCCACCCAACCGCGCTCGGGATTGCGCACGCTGGGCATGCCCTCGAACGGCGTCATTCCCGTCCAGGCGTCGGCGGGGTCCCAGCCGCGGCGATAGCCGCGCTCAACCCGCGAGCGCAGCGGCACCTGGCCCGTCGCCCGGTAGCCGAAGCCGCCGTCCACGTCCGCGAGCACCATGCTCAGCGTCGGCGACACCCAGCCCCGCAGCGCGTCCTCGAGCTCGGCGCAGGATCCGGCCAGGTTCCACTCCAGCAACGCCGTCGGCCAGGCGCAGGGCAGCGCCCCGGCCCAGCGCAGCGACACCGGCCCCGTGCCCTGCGCGAATCCCGGCAGGATGTCATCCACGATCGGGCCGTTGCGCGAGGACCGGATCGTTTCCTCGCGCACGCCCTCGCCGCGCACGCTGATGGCTTCCACCCGCTCGCGCGCCGGCTCCCAATTTCCGTCGTAGAGGAACGCGCCAGGATGCGCCGGGTCGGTGCGTTCCTGGTAGAGGTCGCGCTGCGAGCTGATGTTGTTGGTGATGCCCCAGGCAACGCGGAGGTTGCGACCGAAGATGATCCCCGGCGCCCCGGCATAGCCGGAGCCCGCGACGTTGTAGCGCCCGCCAACAAGGTGGACCTGGTACCAGCAGCACGGCGACCCAAAGGCGATGTGCGGATCGCTGGCCACCACTCCTCCGCCGGACGCGCTGCGGCTCGGGCCGATCACCCAGTTATTGCTGCCGGTGCAGTCGTCGACCCCGCCCAACTGCGGCTCCAAGGGGTCTGTCCCGCTGCCGGCGCTTGGGTACTCCCCGGGATGCATAATCGTCTCGTCGATCGCCTCGGCGGTCATGAAGTTGCGGTACAGCGGACCGTCGCCCAGGACACGCCGCGCCACCTCGGGAATGGCAATGACCGGAAACCGCCCCGTGAGATACCAGCGAAACTCGCCCAGCAGCGCGATGGAGTCGAGCGGCCGCCACGGTTCCGGCCGGTAGTCCAGCAGGTCGAACTCGATGGGCAGCCGGTCGCGGCACTCCTCGATGACTGCGTTCACGCCCGCCGCGAAGGCCTCATAGCGCTCGGCCGTCTCGGCGGGCAGCCGCGCCGTTTCTTCCTCGGCGATTCGATGCAGCCCCACCGTGCGCACGAGCAGGTCGTAGTCGAACGCCTCGGCGCCGAGAATCTCCGCCAGCCGCCCCTGCGCCCGCCGCCGCAGATAGTCCATCTGGAACAGCCGGTCCTGCGCCATCGCGTAGCCGTAGCCCACGAAGAGGTCGGTTTCATCCTCGGCAAAGACGTGCGCCAGGCCGCTCGTGTCTCGGTGAATCTCCACCGCCGCGCCGACGGGACCCGACCTCTGCCCATCGGCCGGCGCCAGCCGGCTCTCGAGCTCCTGGTTCCACCAAGCGTCGAACTCGGCGTCGCTCAGCCCGGCGGCAGCGCGCACGGCGTCAAACGGCTCGCCGCGGCCCAATTGGTGCAGGATCCGGCGCGAGTCGATGGCCATGGCTCTACTCCCAGGCGTATCCGTACAGGCGTGATCGGAGCAAATGGAAGCGCACGGCGCACTCGTCCAGCGGGCACACGTCGCCGCCGGTCCAGCGCGCCGGGGCGGCGGTGGAGTCACCGCGCCACGGGATGAAGTCGTCCTTGCCGAAGCCCTCCACGACATTGCCGTCCGGGTCCAGCAACTCCGCGTGCAGCTCACCCTCGGCCACGGTCGACGTCGCGGCGTTGAGAATCAGCTGCTTACCGCCGACCGGCAACGCGTGCGTGGTCAGCGTGCCCGCCACATCGCCGCCGGGGCCTGAGACGGCCGCCCAGTAGCGATTGACGGCCCAACTGGCGCGGCAAATGGCGGAGAAGAACGGCCAGATCGTCGGGCCCTTGGCCGCCGGGTCGCCGTGCAGCCCCTCGGTGCCCGAGAAATACATGTAGTGCCGGCCGTTGTGCTCGACCATGTGGTGCGAGGGCCAGAGCATGCCGCCGCCGTAGTCGCCCAGAGCCCCGACCGCGACCGCGGGCAGGCGCACGCGCCGGTCCCAAATGCGCCCGTCCGCGCTGCCGCCCAACTGCAACTCGATCGTCTGTGTGCGGTTGAGGTAGATGGCGATCACGCCGATGTACCCGCTCCGCACCGGGGTGACGCAAAGCTCCATGATCTGGACGTCGTGCGGGTCGTAGATGTCGGGCTGGATGATGGTCTCGAAGGGGCTCCACTCCGAGCCGTCGGGGCTCGTGCGGCGCGCCATCACCCGCCGGCCCTCGGCGAAGACGTCGTAGGCCACCAACCCGCCCGGGTGCACCGGCTCACCCAGCTTGTGCGTCGCAAAGTAGGTGCCGTCCGCGTCGCGGAAGACGTATGTGGTGTCCGCCGTGTGCTTGGGGTTCTCGTACGGGATGACCAGCCGGACTCCGGGCACCGCCACTTCCAGGACCGGGCCTTCGCTTACGGTCCAGTTGATGCCGTCCGGCGAGAAGTAGCGATACATGCCGCGCGCCTGCTTTTCGCCCGGCGGCGGAGGCGGCAGCCCGCGAATGTGGCCCGGTCCTCCGCCGATGGTGTTGCTCGGATCGCGCATCACGAACATCTCGTAGCGGCGGTCGGGCTCGGCGTCCGGGTCGATCATCACCGAGCTGTACATGCTCGGGCCGCCCGACTCGAAGTCCAGCAGGATATTGGTGCGCGGATATCCGGGTTGCGGGCACAGGTCCAGCTCGGGGCGCGTCCACTCCACGCCGTCTTCCGACGTCAGATAGGTCACGCGCCGGTAGTTCTCGAAATATCCCGCCGTCAGCGGCGTGGAGACGTGCCAGGCCTTCCACAAGTCGTCGATCGGGTCATGGGCGAATGTGCCGTGGGCGAACACCGAGCCGCTGTCCCAGGGCATGGCCGGCGTCACCAGCGGGTTGTTGGGGTCCAGCTCGCCCAACTCCTGGCGCCAGGCCAGCATGTGCTGCTCGGCGACGTCGTCGACCAGGATCATCGAGAGGCAGTCGGTGCGCCGCTTGACGCTCGTGGGAAACGAGAAGGCCATGGTCGTCCCTGTGCGGGTACCCCAACGTCGTTGGGAGCGCGGCGAGCGAGCCTAGCAAAACCCTCGGCGGCGCCCCGTGTTAGGTTTCCGCTACGTGGCCGCCGGGGAGGACCGAGCCCATCGACACGGTGAGGATCGGCATGGTGGGCGCCGGCCGCATGGCCAACACCGCCCACTACCCCTCGCTCGCCGCCATGCCCGACGTGGAAATCGTGGGCATCGCGGAGCTGGACGCCGAGCGCCTGCAAACGACGGCCGACACCTACGGCGTTGCCGGGCGCTATTCGGACTTTCGCGAGCTTGTCGCGCGGGAGAAGCCCGACGCGGTCTACGCGATCATGCCGCCGCAGTATCTGCACAACCTCGTGGTGGACCTGCTGGAGCTAGGCGTCCACGTCTTCGTGGAGAAGCCGCCCGCCCTCACCACCTACCAGACGGAGGCGCTCGCGTGGTACGCCGACCGGCACGATCGGCTGACGATGGTCGGGTTCAACCGGCGCTACAGCGAGATGTTGCGCCGTTGCCGCGCGGCCATCACCGAGCGGGGGCCGCTGCACCAGTGCCTGGCGGGGTTTCATAAGTTCGAGGGCAAGCCGGATGGCTATGGCTACGGTCGCGGCGCCGGTTCGCACCTGACGACCGACATCGTCCACTCGGTGGACACGCTGCGCTGGATGGCGGGCGGCGAGGTCGCATCGGTCGCCGCCGACAACCGCGCCGTGGACATGCCGTTCGTCAACAACCACAACGCCCTCGTCACCTTCAGCACCGGCTGCACGGCCATCCTCACGGCCTCGCGACGATCCGGCCGGCGAGACCACTACTTCGAGATGCACGGGCAAGGCGTCTCGGCCTTCGCGGACGATCAATGGCGCGCTGAGATCTATCGCGACGGCGCCGCCGAGGGCGAATCGGTCGATGCCGCGGAGGTCGGCGGTGGGTCGGAAATCATTCATCGCTTCGGCTTCTTCGCCGAGAACCGGCACTTCATCGACGCCGTCAAGGCCGGCCGTCAGCCCGACACGTGCTTTGCCGACGCGGTCAAGACCATGGACCTCGTCGACCGCATCATGCAGTCACAGATCTAGGGGCCGGTCCACACCCCGGCGGGGGCTTTGCCTAACCGTCAGTCCCTGTAGGGGCAGCCCTTGTGGCTGCCCGGATCACCGGCAGCGCGGGCGCCCACAAGGGGCGCCCCTACATGTCGGTCCAGCCGTCTCTCACGTCGGAGACGGTTGGGGTGAGGGAATAGCTCCTCAGGTGAATTCTGTTTGGCAGAGCTCCCGCACCCGTTGGACATCCGCATTGGGCAACGGCGCACCCCGGGGCATTCGGCCTTCGGCGATTCTAGGCCGCAATGCCACTTCCAGACGGCCGCGCCAACCCATGCGCAATTCCGAAGCGATGTGAAGAATCTAGAACGAACACCCACGGCCGCAGGGATAAGGGTTTCGCCTGGGGACGCCGGGTGCGCGCCTCTCAGCCTGCCCGATTGCTACTTCCCAGCAGCAGTTCTTGCTGGCGCAGGTCCTTTTCGAAGGGATCGGGAATTGGCCTCCGATCTCGACGGATCGACGCCTCCAGCGTCTTCAGGGCGTTCGACGCCACGTAGTGCCGCCCACGCGCTTGGCCCCGCGCTACCAGCAGCCCTGCATCGCTCATCGCCTTCAGATCGCGGCCGGCGACCACCAGGCTGACTTCAGCGAATTCGCGGTAGGTCGCGTTGCGCACCCGGAATCCCAGCGCAGCGTCCCAAAGAGCGAAGACGGACCGTTCGGGCAATCGCTTACGCTCTACTATTCGTTCAAGCACGTCCCAACGAAGTTCCGCCTCCGCCGCCCGCCGCGACAAAGTTTGCGCCTGCCGGTAGTGCGCCGTCAGCGCAAATCGGACCCAGGATCGGGCATCACGCTGCGGTTGCCAGGCGCCGCCGCCAACCTCGGCCAGCACCGCGTAGTAGGCGTCTGTGTTCCGGCCCAGATGCTCCTCAATGCTTACAAACGCTGGCTCCAGCATCCCCTCTCGCGCGAGCGCCAGCGTCTGGAGTCCCCGTGCCATTCGCCCATTGCCGTCGCGGAATGGGTGGATCATGACCAGGTTGAGATGCGCCATTGCACCGCGGATTACTGCTGGCACGGCTGGGTCCTGCTCGCGCAGCTCCGCGACCAGTTCCTCCATGAGCCCGGGAACCTCGATGGCGTCCGGTCCCTCGTACACGATGTCGCCCGATCGTTCGTCCCGAACGTAGACAGGCCCGGATCGCCAACGTCCCGGTCGCAGGCCCAGGTCGTACTGCATCATCATGTAGTGCAGGCTTCGGATCAGCGACGCGTCGTACTCGAAGTGCGGATCGTCCGCAAGCTGCAAGACGAACGACATGGCCTCGCGGTAGCCTTGAATCGCTGCCCACACTTCCTCAGTCGCATCCAATGGCTCCCCGCCGCCCACGGCCGCCACGGCGTCGTCCAGCGAGACGTTCAGCCCCTCGATACTGTTTGAGCCTTGGATGGCCCGCGCCGACGCCACCCGCCGCAGCAATCCGGTCCAGCGCCGCTGCTCGGAGACTTGGCCGCGAAGCGCGAGGCGCAGCTCGTCCACGCGGGCGCAAACGTCCGCTTCCTGCTCGTCGAGCGGCGGCATGTGGAAAAGCATGTGGAATAGTTCTATTCACACCAACGGATAGTCGTATTGTATACGACCAAATTTATCCTTGAACAGACCTCCACGTCGTTTAGTAGAAAACAATACGACAATGTACCGGTCGTCAGGCGCGGGAGTTGGCAAGACGTCGACCGTGGGCGGCGTCCAGATCCGAGCGTCCAAGAAACCTGCCGGCGATTCACGACTTCTTCCGCGCGACAGCCGGGCCATCTACTCTTGACGGCGACGCTTTGGCCCCGTAGCTCAGTTGGATAGAGCGGTGGTTTCCTAAACCACGCGCCCCGGTTCGAGTCCGGGCGGGGCTACCCAGTTGGACAAAATCAAGAACCTTCACGCTGCGGTTCGCTCTGAACCTGTAGGGACAGGGCGCACTCGCGCGCGTGGGGATCACATCTCGTCGCCGCGGTGGGCAGCCAAACCGTCGCGTGCAGCGGATCAGGCACAATCACGGGTCGCCTGGGCACGCCTCAGATCCCACCGGCGGAGTGGTCATGGGTGCCTCAGCGTCTTCTGGGAGTTGCCGCGGGTACCGTGAGGACTTCGCTGTGTGCGCCGCACATGCGCAGCTAACCGGGTGCACCGTGGATCACCCGATGTGGTATTTCGCCGTCCACGCGTATACCTCGGCGGACGAGCTCGAACCGACCCCGCCTAGGCGCGGGATGGTGGACGTGCCAGACGACGCCCAGGCGAACCTTGGCGCACGAGTGGCCAATCCGGAAGTTGCGACGGCGGAACTGAAGGCCAAGCGAGCGACCCCGCGGCGGGAACTAGCGACGGTCCAGAGCACGCAGCAGAATTGTCCCAATCCGCCTCGCCGCCTCGCTGAAACACCTCACCTCGTCCACTTTCAGCGCCCGCCCCAACACTGTCCGCTCCCGAGACGACAGCCACTTCTTCAACGTCGACGCGAGGCTGGATTGACATTTCAGATGCAAGAAGCTTTCTCAGAAAACGGCTGCCTGCGTCTGGTACCTGCGGCATTTGCCTGATGCGTCGCCATAGGACTGCCGGACTTGCGTCAAACGGGTTGCGTAGAGCGTCCTCAGATCCGTCGGGTGCGTCAGGCGGCGCCGCAGGGCCAAGCCCTGGCGCACGGCACCGAAGCTGTGTCCGTCGTGGAGAATGATGGTGGCGTCGAAGCGACTCCTCCTGTGAAACTCCACCCGGGAGCGAAGTGCGTCGATGCCGGGCGACGTCGAGGCGGCGAGAATGCATACGCTGGGCACCTCGTCCATTCTGCGGTGAGCGCCGTCGGCCACTCCCTGGACATGGGGTAGGACCTCACATAGTTGCGATATAGCGGTAAGCTGACTCCAGCACTTCATGCGGATTCGCTCGCTCGGCGATGTTGGCGAAGTCCTCTTCCGACGTTAGGCCCAGGCGCAAGGCCTCCACGTCGAGGACCATGGCGTAGCAACTGGAGAGGCTATACAGCAACAAACAGAGCTTACTTAAGCACCGAACATCGTCCATCCTCAAGCCTCCCGCGCTACTGAAGAACATGAGAACCGTGGTTGTCGGATGTGAGTATGGAGCCAGCAACCCGTCCCACGTCGAGAAGCATCTTGGCCTTGGGCAATTTCTATCCCCCGGCTCGTGCACTTCGACACAAACGCCATCACGCACCATAGTCTTCAAATGTTGGAATGACGTCCGGATATCTGGAGCCATCGCGTGGATTGCCCACTGGTTCATCGGACAGGAGGCGACGGCTATCGCATGACAATAGACCTTGCGGAGGCGAAGGAGCGTATCAGATTCGTGCTTCCGCTCGGCGTCGAGGGGGCCAAACAGGTCTTCATGAGCCTTACATGTCCTCCGTAGAGCATCGATCTGTTCCTCGCACGCCGCCGTCAGTTGCTCGACCAGCATTTGCTCGGTGAATTTGGGATCATTCTCCACCTATTGCGCCTCCGTCCGTCCGGATCGAGTCGTCTCCGCTCATCTCTTTGAGCCACGACCTCACTGGAGCTGCCGTCTCCCTTGTTCTATCGAATAACGCCGAGGCTTCATCAAAGAGTTGGCTACTTTCCCCAATCTTCATCCTGATCACTCCGTATGCCAGCAACATCTGGCACACGTACGTTAGGGCGCAGTTCAGTATCACAGCAAAGGCGAGGTCGGTTTGCCACTGTGGTGCGGGGAGGACGCCGCCGCTACCCGGGGACATCCTGAGTGGGTCGACTTTGCCATCACAGAAACAGCAGCTCAGATAGTCATACCACATCTTGCCTTGGGTCAAGGCAGAGACGCGGTCGGCGATGGTCCTCTTCTTGGGCTGCTTGCCGTCAAACAGGCCAATACCCTCCCTCGCCCTCGTTGTGCTTGCTTCAAGTTCCTGCCTGCTGATTTGCCCCACCGTTATCCGGCGCATTAGTTGCTGCCAGTCAAACTCCTGTAGATTCAGAATGCGATTCAACATCTCTGGCGTACCCTCAACGGCGGAATGTCCCATGAGCATCAGCTCCGCGGCGCACTCAATCAGGACCCTCGCGCGTACGCCAAGCGAATGGACGTTGTTCTGCTCATTTGCGCGGAAAACGGCGGCGATATGGATCCCCGCCTTCAGAAGGCAGTGGCTTTCGACGTAGAGAGCGGAGCGACCGAGCTCTTCGTCGCTTGCTTGGCCGAGGTCGCCGGGAAAAATCTCATCATTGTTGACCTCGGCAAGCGTTTCCTGAAGAAGCGTGGGGGCCTCCTCAAAGTGGTTGATTAGTGCAGTACGTATTTCGCGCAAGACTCTGCCCCCGTTTTCCAATCGTCTGGCAGACTCACCCAATTCGGCTGTCGAAGGCTTCGTTCGTGGTAGCGCCCCCTACACGCTCATGCCCCATCGGTGAGAAGCTCCATCAAACGAGAAGAACCGCCTTCGACGCTCGTGTACGTTCCAAACCTATACCTCGTCATCTATCCGAAGAGACGAGAGTATCGATCTGCGGGCGAAGCCCGTCAATCACCGTCTCGAACGGCGGGAGTCCAGGCACGAGCGGGCCGAGCCACTGCTCCCAAGTCTCCTCAACGTAGGCGAGCATTTCTTCATGAAAGAAATCCTCCGGGCCTGCAAATGCAACGCCCCGTACGGCGCACTTCTTATGCAAAAGTGCGTCGAAGTCCCTTAGGTCCATCTGGTTCCTGTAGGCGCCGAGCACGCGCCAGAGGTCGTAGTAGTCGCGGGCGCGTGAGCGGCTCCAACCTCTCAGCTCAAACATTTGCGCCTGTTGCAGGAGCGCTCGGAGCTTTTCGGCAACGATCTCTTCCAGGCGATACACCTTCACATCGGCATTGAGTGGCTCGCCGTAGTCGTGGATGACCTGCCGCCGCTCAGCAGACAGTACAACTCGCTCATCCATCGTGACCTCGATCATGACGCGGGTCTGTGGGCGGCTCTGCCACGGGAACCTGGCTCGAATATTGAACGCCTCCTGGCCTCCGGGATGCGGTTCTCGCTCCGTGTAGCGCTCGCAGGTGATATCCACAGGGGCATGCTCGTCCAGCAACCTGACGGCGAGCTCGCACGTTTCACTCACCAAGCGTTCCATCTCCTCACCGGTGGGAACGCCCGCCAGCCCCGAGAAGTCCAGGTCCTCGGAGAAGCGGTAGTCGCCGAAGTAATACTTCCGGAGAGCCGTCCCGCCCTTGAAGACCAGCGTGTCCCGGAGCATCGGCGTCTGACTGATTCCAGCCAACAGCCAGGACAGCAGGTAGTCCCGTTCAAGCACGTCCCAGGGAATGCCCAGACGCCTCCGCGCTTCTTGAAGCCGGGTACGGAGAGATCTCACCCCGCCATCATTCCCCGCAGGTTTTCCTGGACCATCCAGCGGCGGTTGCATGGTCCCCTCCGAGGCCCAGTTGGGTCCAGCGTGCGGTAGCCCCTGATGGGCAATGCGCTCAGCTTCTCGAGCTTGGCCGGCGCGACTCCTTGGGCTTCCAGCACCCATCCCAGGCGCTTAGCGGTTGTCACGCCCAGCCTGACGGCATACTCCGCTATGCGCTCGGTGTTTAGCCGCTCCATTCCCACTCGGAAGGCGTGCAGCACTTCGGCAAAGTCGCCGCAGTGCTGCGGCATGGCGAGGCCATCCAGCAACGTGCGCTCCAGGTCCGTGACGGACACGCGGGCGTCGCCAACCCACACCTTCTCATCGCCGAAGAAGCGGTCAGGCTTTGTCTGGACGAATCGGTACGTCGTATCCCCGACCGTGTAGCTGCCGCTCGCGTGCCCCTGCTTACCCGTTGCGCGGGGAATCCAGGTCCCGGTTGTCGTGAGGACAAATACATCCCTCGGAACCTGTTCCGTTAGCCCGTGGTGATGCATGGCCGACCAGTGGGAGATCGCGGCGGGGTTGACCAGCGCCATGGCTATCTCGAACTCGTGTGCAGTTGCGACGCCTGGAACGGTGGGAGACAGCGCATGGAGCCCTCGACGCAGCGGGACGATCCAATTGTTCTTGCGGAGGTGGTACAGGGACTCTGCGAGGTAGGCGTCCTTGAGACCTACACGGGGCGCCAGCTCCCTGGCTCGATCCGTCGTGAAGATGCGGTCCCCCTCGTACGCTAGGAGTCGCACCAGTTCTATGCCGACCAAGGATTGCTTGGGCTTTGTGCTGGCAGTCATCGAATGGACTCCCTAGCCCTTGCCGGACAACGAGGGTCTTGCAACCGTACAGCGTAAATTGGATACTGTCAAAGGAAACTGAACCTCTGTGAATAACGTAGGTAGATGACGACACGCGCTGCCGGCCAGACACCCGCACGCCTTGAGGCCGTCTTCGGCCGTGGGCGCGGCTGGACCTCGCAGGCCGGCGCGTCAGCGATGGTCTGGGAGCCCCCGGCCTACCACGTGCTGTGGATTGATGGGGCAGCGAGCGAAGTGGAGTTGCGCAGGCTGTGGGAGGCGCGGAAGGGACGCAAGGCCTACTCGGTTGTCCTGCTGGCCGCCTCGGACGACGAGTCCATGGTTCGTGTTGCCGGGCCGCAGGATGCCCGACCCGTTCGGGAGTTGCCGGCCGAACGGGTCCTCGACCTGCTGAGGGCGAGCCGCAGTCGGGCGGCGCGTGAGGCCGCATCGTTTCTCGCGCGGGAGTTCAGACGTCTTGAAGAGGCCGTGGTCCCCGGCGTGCGGGTCAAGGACCTTCTCACGCCCCACTTTCTGCGGGAGCGCTTGCGTTGGCCCATCAATGCGCACCGACTGTCCAGCGCAGTCGAAGGTGTGCTCCCCGTCGGCGGTGTGGCATGGCGCTCGCTGTTCCAGAGCATGGAATATCAGATCGAGCAGCTCCCGCATCGAGGCTACCTGCTGAGGCACGGCAACGCGCCGGTTGCCGTGGTGCACCCGCACCGGGACGCCTCGCAGTTCAGCCGTCTCACCGACAACGGCGAGTTGCCCGAAGGGATGGTGCTGGCCGACTGCGGCCAACACGGTGCGCACTGGGGCATCCTGGCGGCGCAGGGCCGCTACCGGCTGTTCCAGCGTCGGCCCCCGGTGGGACCGGCGACCGGGCAGCACGTGGAGATCGACACCGGCGAATTGGAGCGGGAGGACCGCTTCTATCTCGGCCTCTTCGCGCCGGAGTCGCTGGAGGAGAACGGCTGGCTGACCGGTTGGGTCGGCGAGGCCAAGGACTTCGGCGAGGAGCTGCGCAAGGGCCTTGAGGAGCGGCTCATCAAGGACGCGCTGCCCAACATCGCCCGGGGGCTGGGCGAGTGGCTGGAATCACAAGAAGCCGACCTGAGCGACCGGCGGCAACTTCGGCGGATCGAGGAGGCCGCGCTGACCCTGGTGTTCCGGTTCATGTTCCTGCTCCACACCGAGGCTCGCGGCTACCTGCCCATCGGCTCGAAGGCCTACCGGCCTCACAGCGCGCGCCTGCTCGCAGAGGACTCCCGGATGGCCCTGTCCTCGTTCAGCCGGAGAGCCACGCAGCGATGGGACCGGCTTCGGACGCTGGTGCGGATGGTGCGCACCGGGGACCGATCGGCGGGAGTTCCGCCGTACAACGGCAGCCTGTTCGCCGCCTCCGGTTTCCCCGGCAGCGACCTGCTGGAACGGGCAGAGGTCGCCGACGTGTACCTAGCTCCGGCGCTTGCCGCCATCGCCTACGAGACCGACAAGCTCGACGCTCCAGGTTTGGACTACGCCGGCCTGCAGATCGGCCACCTGGGGGCGATTTACGAGGCGTTGCTCACCCTGCGGTTGACCCGCGCTCCTGAAGACCTGGCCTACGACGTCAGGCATGACGTGTTCCGGCCCCTCCGCGTCGGAGAGCGGCCGGAGGTGACCAGAGCGCAACTCTACTACCAGGCTGAGGCGGGCGGGCGCAAGGCCGGTGGCGTGTTCTACACCCGGCACGAGTTCGTTGACCATCTCCTCAACCACTCGCTCCTGCCCGCCCTCGACGATCATCTGGAAGGGATTGGGCAGCTGGCAGCCCAAGACCCCAACGAGGCGGCCCGACGGCTGTTCGACTTCTCGGTGGTGGACCCGGCGATGGGCAGCGCCCACTTCCTCACGGCGGCCCTGGACATGATCGCCGACCGCATCGAGCTTTTCCTGGCCGAAGTCGAGGGGCTGCCCGGCATTGCCCAGCAGCTCAGCGAGCTCAGCCAGGACTCCGCGCAGGCTGTGCAGCAGCCGGAGGACGGCGATCTGCTGCGCCGGCTCATCCTCAAGCGCTGCATCTACGGTGTTGACCTGTCGCCCATGGCGGTGGAGGTTGCCAACGTCACGCTGTGGCTGGCCTCCTTCGTCCCTGGGCTGGCCCTCTCCTACCTGGGCAGCAATCTCAAGTGTGGCGACGCCCTGATTGGCGTGGCCGATCCGCAGGTGGTTGGCGGCAGCGACAGCCCACTCCTCACCGGCCAGCCCGTTCGCCTGGCGATGCAACGCGCCGCGGAGCTTCAGCGGCGGTTGGCGGCCAATCCCGACCGCACCCCCGACGAGGTGCAACGCTCGGAAAAACTCGCCGCCGACCTTCGCGCCGCCACCGCGGGGCTTCGGTCCGCCTTCGACCTCTGGGCGGCGGAACCGTTGGGGCTGGCCGGTGCCCGCCATGCGCTGGAAACCAACGCCGATGGCATAATCCGGCGCGATTCGGTCACGACCGCCGGAATCGCCAACGCTCTCTCCGGGGCCGGGGGTATCGCCGCTCGCTACCGCTTCTTCCACTGGCCGCTGGAGTTTCCCAGCGTCTTTCACCGCGAGCGCCCCGGCTTTGACGTGGTGGTGGGCAACCCGCCCTGGAACGAGATAACCGTCGAAGAGCTTGCCTTCTACGCGCTGCGCGACCCTGGATTGCGAGGTCTGCCGAATCTTGCCCAACGGCGACGACGAATCGCAGAACTCGACGAGCAGAATTCGACGTGGCGGGGAGAGTTCGAGGCGGAGCAGGGCCGGTTGGCGACTGTCCGGGGGTTCTTCTCCGAGAGCGGCGGCTACCAGCTTCAGGGAGTCGGCGACAAAGACCTGTACCAGCTCTTTTGCGAACGCTACAGCCACCTCGTGAGACGAGACGGGCGATTAGGCGTGGTGCTGCCACGAACAGCGTTCCTTGCCCAAGGAGCTAGAGGATTCAGGCAGTGGCTGTTCACTCACAACAGTCTCCGCCGTATCGACCAGCTGCTGAACAACAAGCGCTGGGCCTTCACCATTCACCCGCAGTACACGATTTCGCTATTGACCGGCCGGCGCAGAAAACCAACCAAGCAGGCCGCCTTCCAAGTAACCGGGCCGTCGGCCAACCTCAAGGAGTTCCAGGATGTGGCGCGCGGTCGCGGCGTCAGCATCCTGGCGTCTTCCCTTGGGAACGCCCGGGTAATGCCGCTGCTGCCCAGCCAGATGCACGCGGACGTGCTCGCCAAACTGCGGCGCGGCGTCCAATTCGACGCTTTAGAGAATCCCGAAAGTGAAAATTTTTCGAAAGCGCGCGCTGCTGCGTCTCATGCAATTCCGTATAGGGAGCTAGATGAGACGCAGCAGCGCGCGCTTTTCTCGCATTCTCATGGCGATCCGGTGTGGAAAGGTCGTTCCTTCGATCAATACGAACCACATGGCAACGAACCAGCTGGATACTCTGATTGGGATGAGATGCTTACGTTTGTCCAGCGGAAGCGGACGCGCTCGCCAGTCTTTAGACGGATGTTCTCGAGAGAGTACCTGGCTGATCCCAACACTCACCCAATCAACTACTGCCGCATTGCGTTTCGAGACGTAACAAATCGGACGAACTCTCGGACCGTGATTGCTTGCCTCATTCCACCTCGGACGCCACTGACGAACAGTGCGCCGTACCTTGTCATTTCTGGTTGGGGTGCGATTGAGCAAGGAAGCTTCCTCGGTACGATGAACAGCCTTGCATTCGACTGGCTCTCACGTAGATACGTTGAGCTTCATCTAAACTTCTACGTCCTTAACATGCTCTGCTTCCCGCCTCAAGACAACACCCCCTGGATGCGTATCGGCGATCTTGCAGCGCGATTGTCCTGCGTGGACGATCGGTTCGCCGAGTTTGCCGCTGAGGCCGGCGTGGAACGCGATCCACTCACCGATGTCGAGCGCCACAACCTGAGGGCCGAGATCGACGCCTTGGTAGCCCGTGCCTACGACCTGACCGAGGACGAACTGCGCTTCATCTTCACCGACTTCACAGAAAACGCCGTCAGTCCCATTTACCGACGTCTGGTGTTGGAATGGTTCGAGAAATTGTAGAGAGACCAACGCCTAGACGCAGCAAGGACTGGATCCGTTAGATGCAAGCACCAAATGAGATCGTCTGGCAGGCAATAACAGCCGGAGCAACGAGCCTTGTCGCCATAGGTGTGCTGATTCGTGGGTTTCTATGGTGCGCCGGCAAATGGAAGAGGAGAGTTAGCTGGCGTAGTTTAAATCCTTTCGAGAAAGATGTAATCTGGGGAGTTGTCGCTACTGGGGTCTCTTCGATAACAGTAGACTACGATTGTGTCCATACGAGCTCCGAGAAGGCGTTGGCTTTTGTATGCGATGACGGGAAGCTCGCGGACAACCGCTCAATACAAGGCACACGAATGCACCTGCACCCGCTCTACGTCATTCACTTGGAATCCCTACAGGATAAAGATTTGGTCCGGCCATACAGCAAGGTGCTGCTGGACTTGGCGCCAAACACATATGCGGCAAGGCCAAGGCTGGAACGATTCATCGTATCCGATGGAAAGAGAATCCGAAAGTATGAAGCGAACGCTTTGAAGAAGATAAACTTCGCCGACGCTCCAACGGTAGCCGGTCAGTAGCATGGCCACGCAAAGCTCAGATCCGCGCTTTGGCCCGTACGAGTTGGTGGACAACGTTGACTACGGTACCCACCAGCAGGCGTTGGCATGGCTGGCGGAGCACTACGCCGGCCCCATCAACGTAGCCACCGGCTATATTGGCCTGGAAGGACTGGACGCACTGGCCCGCCTGGCGGCGGATCGTGACCACCGCAGCCGCCTGCTGCTCGGCGCGGTGCCGGAGGCCCTGGTCGATCCGGCGGGAGAGTCCGTTGTCGACCGTTTCGAGCAGTCGGTCGCCGCGCTGCGTCGCGAGCGAGACTTCGCGGCGTTTCCCGCCGCCCGGCGGTCCGTCCTGGAGCGGGTGACCCGCTGCTTCGAGTCCGACCGCGTGGCAGTCCGCCGCTACATCCGGCGCTTCCTGCACGGCAAGGCCTACGTGATCGGCGAACTGACCGACGCCGGGTCATCCACGGGACCGGGAGCCGCGCTGGTGTCGTCGGCCAATCTGACGCAGGGCGGCCTTGTCGCCAATCTTGAGCTGGGCATGGTGCACTACCAGCCCAACGTCGTTGGCATGGCATTGGGCTGGTACGAGCGGCTGTGGCAGGACGCCCAGGACTTCCGGCGAGAACTGCTTGAGCTCTTGCGACCGCAGGCTCTTGAGAGCGACCCTCAAACTGTCTTTCTGCGGGCGCTTATAGAACTCTACGGGGACGACTTCGATGACGCCCCGCCGTTGCCCGATTCACATGCGCTCACGGCATTCCAGCGCGATGGGTTGATACGCGCCACGCGAATTCTCGACCGCTACGGCGGCGTGCTCTATGCCGATGGCGTGGGCATGGGCAAGACCGAGATAGGCATTCAGTTCATCCGCGAGCATACCCGGGACCTGGGCCAGCACGTCTTGGTCATTTCGCCGGCCCAACTCCGTGACCGGCTCTGGGAGCAGCGCTTGGCCGAGGAAAACCTGCCTGGCACCGTGCTGTCCTACCAGCAATTGGCCCAGGACCGGCAGTTGGTCAGCGACGGCGGGCGACGGGTGCTGCCGGTCGACAAGGACGTGTACCGCTTCGTCATCATCGACGAAGCGCATGCCTATCGCAACGTGGACAACACGTGGTACGCAGCCTTGGATCGGCTCATGGGAGGCACGCCCAAGAAGCTGCTCCTCCTGACTGCCACCCCTGTCAACAATTCCCTGTGGGACCTACATAACCTCTTCCTGCTCTTTGGTCGCCACGACAGCTCCTTCAACATGGAGCCGTTGAGGATTCCGAGCCTGCGCAAATTCTTCGCCGAGGCCGGGGCATCCAAGTCGGAGAACCTGTCGGAGGCCAAGCTCTTCCCGTTGATCGACGCCCTGACGGTGCGGCGGGACCGGGCATTCATCAAGGAGCGCTACCGCAACGAGCGGTTCGCCGACGGGACGCCAGTGAGATTCCCGGAGCCGGAGCTGCACGAGCGCCGCTACGACCTGGACCGTGTGCACCCTGGACTCGTGCAGTCCATCTACGACGGCATCGACGGGCTGACCATGGCTCGGTACCGCCTGTCGGCCTATAGGGCGGATACGGACGGGGAGTCAGCCTCGGAGGACGCGCTGGCGGGATTGATGCAGTCGCAGCTGCTGAAGCGGTTCGAGTCGTCCTGGTACGCAGCCCTTCAGACCGTCAGGAGGATGCGGGATGCCAACGCGGTGCTGTTACGTGTGATCGCCGTGCGGGGCGCGGTACCGCCGCCGGAAGTCATCAAGGATCTTGTTGGCGACTTGGCCGAGGACGACTCGTTCCTTGGCGCCGATCTAATCGACGAGGCGCTGGCCAGCTCGGAGGGCGGAATCTCCGCTGATAGATTCGATGACCGATTCCTAGCCGACGTGCAGCGAGACCTCGAAAGCTTGGCGGCCATCACAGCCCGGTTGGAGAGCCTGGCGGATAGACCTGATCCCAAGCTGGAGACGCTCAAAGAGGTCATGGCCTCAACACCCTCGCAGAAGGTCGCCGTCTTCACGGCATTCCAGGACACGGCGGCCTACCTGAAGGAGCAGATCGAGAATCAGCCGGACGTTCTTGGAGATCGCAAGTGGACGGTGGTCATTGGCTCGAAGGCGAGCGCCGACGCCCGCACCAGGGAGCTCGAGCGATTCTGCCCGGAGTCGGTGAGCGGCGAGATAGGGTTTCGGCCAGACGGCGAGGAAGTTGACGTGATTCTCAGCACCGACATCCTCTCCGAGGGGCAGAACTTGCAGCAGGCCCAAGCCGTGCTCTCCTTCGACATGCCGTGGAACCCTCAGCGCGTGGTGCAGCGCAATGGACGAATCATCCGACTGCGGAGCCCCCATGACACCGCGTATCTCTATACCCTTCTTCCCGAGCAGGGCGACCTCAACCGTCTGCTGAAGCTGGAGGCCAAGCTCCAGGCCAAGATCATGGCGGCCAATGCCTCGGTGGGTATGGAAACTCCTGTGCTGGCCGACGTGGAAGCTGAGTCTCAGGTATACGCGGACTTGACCACCTTTGTGGAACGACTCGCTGATGGCGACGCTACCCTGCTGGACGAGCAGGAGCGCGGCGGGGAGACAGGCTCGGCGTTTGCGGGCGAGCTCTTTCGTTCTTATCTCCGCCGCGCTGCCGAGGAAGGCGAGGTGAGCAGGCTTCAGGAACTGCCATGGGGAATCGGTGCTGCTTTTGTGCAACAGTCGCCAACGGTAACGGAGCCTGCAGTCTTCTTCGCCTGCCGAACGCGCAGGGATGAGCGGTACTGGCGCGTGGTGTCCCAGTCGGGCCAGGTCCAGTACAGGGACGACCTGCCGATGCTCCGGTTGATAGACCCGCACGAGCAGCCGGGATGTCCCATTCCGGACGGGCTTGACTTAGAACACCTGTTCGCCGTGGCTGCCGCCGACATTTGCACGGCGCACAACGCGCTGCTCGATCCTGAAGCTAGGTTCGCCGCGCTGCCGGCCAGTCAGCGTTGGGCGCTGGAAGTGCTCCGTTCCCCGAATGCTCCCTCTGGCGACGAATACGACGAGGCAGACCAAGCCCTCTCGGTCGGCAGGAACAATCTGGTCCGCCGGGAGCTATCGGGGCTGCGCCGGGAATACGAAAGGAGCGGGATCAGCGTGGCGGATTGCGCCCGCCGAATCACCGAAGTTATTGAGAGGTTCGGCCTGCGCCCGGTCGAAGCCCCCAAAGCACCAGAGCCGATAGCGGAGGACGACTTGGGAGTCGTGTGCTACCAAGTGGTGCTGCCGAGATAGAGACTTCGTCGGTGATTCGCGGCCCAAATTGGCGCAATTGGGGCAAAGATGACGCGATGGAGAAAGGATGAGTTAGAGGATGCACTCGTTGCGGCTGGTCCCCGATCTCCGGTCGACCCGACTCCGGCTCTTTGGGCTGAGAGGACTTGCTCTGCGCGCCGGTCGTGCAAGGCGCGCGAGGTAACCGCGGTAGCGTTCGGCCCGCTTGGTGGAATCGCCGATCTGCGGGCGTAGAATCGCCCTGGGCGGCACATTCAGTGCGGGCCGAGTGAGGATTGAAACGAACAAGGCGTCGACGGCAACGAGTGCGACGAGGCGGCGCATCTGGCCTGTAGGACAGGCGGGGATTGAAACTCTGCCCTTGCTCTCCATTCTCTAGCAATGTTGCCGTCATCCCCAGTCCATCGGGACCGAGGGCAGCGCTTGTCGGGCTTGAGCGTCGCGGTCTGACCGGCGTCGAATGGACGGAAGTGGAGAACGAGTTTCGCAGCGGTCGTCCCATCGATCAGAACCCGCCTCAGGGGTCTACGCGCACTCCGCGAACGACGCTGGCGAATGGCATGACCTAGCCGAGCATCTGAGAGCCGTAGCCGAACAGTGCGCCAGCTTCGCCGATGTGTTTGGCGCGCGCGAGCACGGCTACTGGCTTGGATTGTGGCACGACTTGGGCAAGTTCAGTCCTGAGTTTCAGCGTTACCTTAGGGGTCGTGGGCACAGCGTGGACCATAAGCGGGTCGGGGCGCGGTTGGCGCTACAGCACCTACAGGGCGCGGCTCTCGCCATCCAGGGGCATCACGGTGGGTTGGGCGCCTTCCGTGGTTTCGCCAACTGGCTAAACGATCCGCACCGGGCGGATCCTAAGCGTGATTCGGAGGCTCGACGACGGGCCAAACAAGCGCTCCCGGATCTCGAGCCGACGGCTGACGTCGGCCTGCCGAATGAGGCCGCCGCGTCCACGCTCGCCGCCGAATTCCTGTTACGGCTGCTGTTTTCTGCCTTGGTCGACGCCGACCACCTCGATACCGAAGCGCACTTCGAGCTGAAGCGAGCCGACCGCCGCGGCGCCGAAGTTGAAATCACCGCGCTTTGGGAACGATTCGAGGCCAATCATGGCGAACTGGTCGCCGAGGCCGCTGAGACGTCGGTCAACGCGGTCCGGCGGGACATCTTCGCGGCTTGCCTGGACGCCGCTGTCGGACCACGTGGCTTCTACCGTCTCACAGCGCCGACTGGCGCGGGTAAGACGCTCTCGGTCATGGCCTTTGCCCTGCGCCACGCGCGGCGGCACGACCTGCGGCGTGTGATCGTGGCAACGCCGTTCATCAGCATCACCGAGCAGACGGCTGAGGCGTACCGCGACGCCTTTGGGTCGCTCGAAAGCGCCGTGTTGGAACACCACAGCGCTGCCTATGCACGGGACCCTGACGAGTTCGATCCAAAGGCCGAGCGCGCACGACTGGCGGCGGAGAACTGGGATGCGCCGATTATCGTCACCACCGCCGTCCAGTTGTTCGAGAGCCTGTTCGCGAACACGCCGGCGCGCTTACGCAAGCTTCACCGGCTGGCGGGCAGCGTGCTCATCCTCGACGAGGCCCAGGCGCTGCCCACCCACTTGCTGGAACCGATCCTGGACGCGCTGCGCTCGCTGACGACGGTTGGCCACGCCTCCGTGGTGCTGGCAACAGCCACCCAGCCAGCCTTCGAGAGTATCCCGGCGTTCCGCGACCTTCAGCCTCGCGAGATCGTGCCGGAACCGCGGCGACACTTCGAGACTCTGCGCCGCGTGACCTACGACTGGCAGGTCGATGATCCGTGGACCTGGGAACGAGTAGCCCAGGACATGCGCTTGCAAGAGCAGGCGCTCGCCATCGTGAACACCCGGGCAGACGCCATGGACCTATTGGACGCACTGGACGACCCGGCTGCCCTGCATCTGTCCACGCGCCTCTGCGGCGCGCATCGGCTGGCTGTGATCCGCAGGGTGCGGCGACGACTGGCGCGTGGCCGGCCCTGTCGGCTGGTGGCGACGCAGGTCGTCGAAGCCGGCGTGAACCTGGATTTTCCGCTAGTTCTGCGAGCGCTGGCGCCGTTGGACTCAATCATTCAGGCGGCCGGCCGCTGCAACCGCGAGGGGCGGTTGGTTGAGCACGGGCGCGTGGTCGTGTTCCGGCCAAACAAGCGGCGGCTGCCTCGAGGGTCCTATGCGACTGCGACCGATCTGGCCTTGGCTCACGTGAATCGAGACGACTTTGATCCAGACGATCCAGGCCGCACGGCTGACGCTTATTTCCGGCATCTATTCGACAGCGTGAAGCTCGACCGAGCCGAGATCCAGAAGCTGCGCGAAGGATTCGATTTCCCCGCAGTGGCCAGTGAATTCCGCATGATCGACCGCGCCGGAGCGGTCGTAGCTATCACCGCCTACGGTAGGAACGTTGAGCAGACCAACGTGATCGCCTGGCTGGACGAACTCAGGCGCGGCCACGGGAATCCACGTGAGTTGCGCCGTCGGCTTCAGCCATACCTCGTCTCGCTGTACCCGAATGAGGCGCAACGGTTCCAGGCGCAGGGGTTTTTGCCCGCATCGTCGGACCACGCAATCCCCGAATGGGGCGGCCAGTACGACCCCGTGCGAGGGCTGGTCGCCACAGACGGGCAGCCGGAAGACTACATGGTGTGATGGCACAAGTAGACAAACCGAACAAAAACCGAATAGAGTTTGAACTCTGGGCGGCCCGCTGGCTTGTACGACGACCATACGGCTGTCAGTGAGGAGAGGCAATGAGATGAACTCGATGCATCCGCCCTTGTCCGTGCGCGTTTGGGGCGACTGGGCCTGCTTCACGCGTCCAGAAATGAAAGTCGAGCGGGTCAGTTACCCGGTGATGACGCCGTCGGCGGCGCGCGGCGTGCTGGAGGCGATTTTCTGGAGGCCCCAGTTCGCCTGGCGGGTCGAGCGCATCGAGGTGCTCAACGAGATCCGTTACCACTCGATCCTTCGCAACGAGGTCAGCCGCCGGGCCAGCGAGCGCACGGCTCGCCGCTGGGCGCGGCAGGGCGGCGGCTATTTCGCGACAGCCAACCGCACCCAGCGGCATACGCTGGCGCTGCGTGACGTGGCCTATGTGATTCACGCACAGGTTGACGTTGACCCCACGTGCGGCGACGACCCCGCGAAGTTCCGAGACCAGTTCCGGCGACGCGTCGTCAAGGGTCGCTGCTTTGCGCGGCCCTACCTGGGCTGCCGCGAGTTCGCCGCCGACTTTGCCGCGCCGGACGGCCGCGAGCGGCCGATCGAGCGCAGCGAGGACCTGGGACCGATGCTGCTGGACCTGGACTACGCGGCCGACGGCTCGGGGCGCGGAACGCCGCGCTTCTTCGCGGCGCGCCTGGAACGCGGCGTGCTGCACGTGCCGGCGCGTCCTCTGCGCGAGGCTGCCTAAGGTGCTGCCGCAACTCTGCGAGTACGCCCGGCGGCTCGACCTGCCGCCCCCGTTGTACGGCGAGCGGCCGGTGCGCTACATCGTCGAACTGGACGCTGCGGGCCGGCTGCTCAACCCGCAGCCCACGGATACTTCCGACCCGGCTGACCGGCGCACCCGCAACGGCGTCCGCCGGCGGGTTCCCACGGTGCAGCGAGCCAATGTTATTCGGCCGCTGTTGCTGGCTGATAACGCCGAATACACATTCGGCATGGCGCGCGACCCGGCCAAGCAAGCCCGCGTGGACCGGGCGCACGCGGCCTATCTGGACTTGATTGAGCGCTGCGCCGAGCGCACCGGCGATCCCGCCATGCAGGCCGTCGCCGACTTTCTGCGCGAGGATCCTCGGGACCAGTTGGACCTGAGCGACGACTTCGACCGCGGCGCCAATGTCACGTTCCGGGTCGGTGATGGGCTCGTGATCAAGTCCCCCGCCATACAGGCGTTCTGGGCGAGCGAGCATGATCCAGCTAAAGCCAAAGGCGCGGTGACTGGGCAGTGTCTGGTGTGCGAAGAGCAGCGCCCGGTGCTCCGGCGCTTGCAGGCCAAGCTCAAGCGCGTGCCGGGCGGGCAGACGTCGGGCACCGCGCTTATCTCCGCCAACGCGGAGGCCTTCGAGTCCTATGGCCTCGACGCCTCGTTGATCGCGCCGACCTGCGGCGAATGCGCCGAGTTGTTCACCACCGGCCTCAATCACCTGCTGGCCTCGGAGACGCAGCGCACGGCGCTGGGCGGGGCGGCGTTCGTGTACTGGACGCGCGAGGACATTGGCGAATTCAATCCCCTGGCCATGTTCACCCACCCGGACCCGGATCAGGTTCGAGCGCTATTGGAGTCCGTGTTTACGCGTGGCGAAGCCCCGCCGTTCGACGACACGCCCTTCTACGCGCTGGCGCTGTCCGGCAGCGGCGGGCGGGCGGTGGTGCGCGACTGGATCGACGCCACAGTGGGCGACGTTCGAGCCAACCTGGCGCGCTGGTTCCGCCTGCAGCGCGTCGTGGGCCGCGGCGGTGAATCACCGGCTCCGGTTGGCCTGTACGCGCTGGCGGCGGCCACGGTGCGCGACGCCAACAAGGACCTTTCGCCGCTTACGCCGTGTGCCCTGCTGCGCGTGGCACTGGTTGGTACGCCCCTACCGCCCAATCTGTTGAGCGAAGCCGTGCGCCGCAACAGCGCCGAGCAGGACGTCACTCGCCCGCGCGCCGCAGTCATCAGGGCTGTATTGCGGAGTCAGGGGCGCATTGCCAAGGAGGACGGCATGATTCAGTTGGATGAGCAGAGCCTGGACCCCGCCTACCGCTGCGGGCGGCTGCTGGCCGTGCTGGAGTCGGCGCAATACGCCGCACTGGGCATTACCGCAGTTACCGACCGGTTCTACGGGGCCGCCTCGTCGGCTCCGGCCTCAGTTTTCGGCCGCTTGCTGCGAGGGGCACAGCCGCACCTGACCAAGCTGGAGCGGGATCGGCCCGGCGCCTATCACGCGCTACAGCAACGGTTGGAGCAGGTGATGGCCGGGCTGCAACACTTCCCCAAGACGCTGGACATGGAGGAGCAAGGGCTGTTTGCCCTGGGCTACTACCACCAGCGGGCGCATGACCGAGCGCAGGCGCTCGCCCGACGCGAAGGCATCGATCCCGACTCCGGAGAAGTGGAGAACTGAAATGACCGATTCGATTACGACCGACGTCAACCGGCGTCACGACTTCGTGCTGCTGTTCGACGTGACCGACGGCAACCCCAACGGCGACCCGGACGCCGGCAACCTACCGCGCGTGGATCCGGAGACCATGCACGGGCTGGTGACGGACGTCTCGCTCAAGCGCAAGGTGCGCGACTGGGTGGACGCCGCCCGCGGCGAGGAAGCGCGCTTCAAGATCTACGTGCAGAAGGAAGGTGAGGCGCTGAACGCCAAGCATCGGCGGGCGTATGACACGCTGGATCTCAAGTCCACCGGCAGCAAGCAGTCCCGCGGCGACGTTGACAAAGCTCGGGACTGGATGTGCGATAACTTCTATGACATCCGGCTGTTCGGCGCGGTGATGAGCACCGGCGTCAACTGCGGCCAGGTGCGCGGTCCCGTGCAGTTCACTTTCGCCCGCTCGCTCGATCCCGTCGTCCCGCTGGACCTGTCCATCACCCGAGTGGCCGTCACCCGCGAGGAAGACGCAAATATCGTCGCGGCTGAGGACGGTTCGGACGCGGCCGCCAGCGGCAAGCAAACCGAAATGGGGCGCAAGGCACTGGTCCCCTACGGGCTCTACCAGGCCCGCGGGTTCTTCACCCCGCACTTTGCCTCCCGGACCGGCGTGGACGCCGACGACTTGGCGTTGTTCTGGCAGGCGTTGCAGATGATGTGGGACTTGGACCGCTCCTCCTCGCGGGGACTGATGGCCTGCCGGGGGCTGTACGTCTTCAGCCACGCCAGCAAGCTGGGCGAAGCGCCGGCCCATACGTTGTTCGAGCGAGTTCGCATTTCGCCGAGCGGCAATGGCCAGGCTCCGCGCGGGTTCGGCGACTTCAGCGTGCAGATTGATGACGGTGACATGCCGGCCGATGTCGAACTCACGCGGCTGGTGGGCTAAGCCGCGCGGCGGACCGGGCGGACGCTGAAATGGACTCTGGACCCGAGGTTCTGATCTCGGCTATCGAGCATTACGCTTACTGTCCGCGGCAGTGCGCCTTGATCCACGTGGAACAGACATTCGACGAGAACCTATTCACTATGCGCGGCCGGCTGGCGCACGAGCGAGCGGACTCGGGCGAGACCACTAGTGAGGACGGCGTACGCGTGCTGCGCAGCGTGCCGCTGTGGTCGGAGCGGCTGGGTTTACGCGGTCGGGCCGACGTAGTGGAGATGCGGCCCGAGGGGCCGTATCCCATCGAGTACAAATCGGGCGGGCGTCGCACGCGCCCGGCTGAACTGCAGCTCTGCGCCCAGGCCATGTGCCTAGAGGAAATGCTGGACACGGCCGTTCCACGCGGCGCCGTCTACCTGGTGCGCACGCGGCGGCGCGAGGAGGTAGCGCTGACCACGGACTTGCGCGCCGAAACGCGAGAGGCCATCCACGCGGTCCGCCGCACGCTGGACGCGCAGCGGCTGCCCGAGGCACCAAACGACGCGCGGTGCCCCAAGTGCTCGCTGATCAACGCCTGTCTGCCTTCGGTGGTGGGCGAGCCATTCCGACTGCGCGGACTCCAGGGTGCGCTGTTTCGTCCGTTGCAGGCGGGCGCGCGAGTGGGTGAGGATTGAAACGAGCACGGCATCGATGGCAATGAATTCCTCGGTGAGTTGCACCCGGTCGCACGCCCGAACGAGGATCGAAGCCGGATGCATGAGCTGCTGAACACGCTGTACGTGCTGACGCAAGGCGCGGTGTTGAACCTGGAATCGGACACAGTGCGCGTGCGCATAGAGGGCGAAACCACGTTGCGGGTTCCGTTGCTACGGCTGGATGCGATTGTGGTGTTTGGTCGGGTGACGGTGACGCCATTTCTGATTCAGCGCTGCGCGGCGGACGGGCGCGGTCTAGTGTGGCTGGACCGGCGCGGGCGCTTTACCGCTCGGGCGGAAGGTCCGCTGCGCGGAAACGTGCTTCTGCGTCGCGCTCAGCATCTGGCGCTGTCGGACCCGGACGAACCGTGGCGCATCGCTCGACAGGTCGTGGCCGGCAAGGTGCAGAACAGTCGGGCGCAGTTGCTACGGGCAGCACGGGACGCCACAGCCCCCGAGGCAGCCGGAGCGCTGCGCGAGGCTGCCGAGCATATGGCCGAGGGCTTGCGTCGGTTGCGGGACGCCGACGACCTGGACGTGATCCGCGGCGAAGAAGGTTTTGCGGCGCGCACCTACTTTGGTGCCTTCGAGCACATGCTGCGAGGCGACCGCGAGACATTCGGCTTCGACCGCCGCACCCGCCGTCCGCCACGTGACCCGGTCAACGCGGTCCTGTCCTTCCTGTATGCGCTACTGCAGGCTGAGTGCGCCGGAGCCGCCGAAGGTGTGGGGCTGGACCCGCAGGTTGGGTATCTGCACGGGTTGCGGCCCGGCCGCCCCGCGCTGGCGCTGGACTTGATGGAGGAATTGCGTTCATTGACTGTGGATCGGCTGACCCTGACCCTGATCAACCGGCGGCAACTGAGCGGGAGCGACTTTGAGCAGCTTCCGGCCGGCGCGGTGCACTTGAACGAGTCTGGCCGTCGCACGGTGATTGCGGCGTATCAGCGGCGCAAGGAGACTGACGTGACGCACCGCGTTCTCAAGCGCAAGGTCCCGCTGGGTCTGGTTCCGCATGTGCAGGCGCGTCTGTTGGCTCGCCACCTTCGCGGCGACCTGCGCGACTATCCGCCTTTCCTGATCGCCTGAGGGGATATTGGGACATGGAACTGTTGGTGACCTACGATGTGGCAACCGACACGGCGGCAGGCCGGCGACGCCTCCGGCGTGTGGCGCAGGTGTGCCAAGCCTACGGCCAGCGCGTTCAGAAGTCGGTGTTCGAATGTGTGCTGATTCCTATGCAGTTGGAACGGCTCAAGGATCGGCTGGCTGCGGAGATCGACCCCGAGTGCGACAGCCTGCGGTTCTATCGTCTACGCGAACCTCATGCGCAACACATCGAGATCATAGGCCAGCGTCCCAAACACGACATTCGCGACCCGCTGGTGCTATGAGCGCCGCGAACCGCTGGCGACTCCCCGAACCCAGGCAGGTTCGCGCCGATACGCGACGCCCAGACACTGCTGTACTCCCCGTTCAACCCAGATTCCGGCTTTTGGCGCACCAAAAAACTGTCCTGCTACCCTCAAAAGGCCTCCACCAGGGCGTAAATCGCCCATGAGGGACGGTTGCACCCAGTCTTCGGACTGGGTGAGGATTGAAACGCCATAGCCGTGCGAATCGAGGATGAGCGGATCGTTGCACCCAGTCTTCGGACTGGGTGAGGATTGAAACCCGTCCTTGTCGCGGTTGAGGCGAATCTGCGGCTTGTTGCACCCAGTCTTCGGACTGGGTGAGGATTGAAACAGACCGAGCGCTTCCGCGCCGAGTACAGCCGCCAGTTGCACCCACTCATCGGCCTGGGTGAGGATTGAAACGAGTGCGAACCGTTGCGGTACATGGATACGAGCGTGTTGCACCCGGTCTCACTACCGGGTGAGGATTGAAACCATATCGATGCAGCATCCATGGCGCAGCTGCAGGGACCTACGTCAGATGCCCAGGCGCGGGACCTACGCCCACCACAGCCCCAGGGTGAGGACTCTGCGCACCCAGCGCCGCAGCTCGCGCCGGGCCCGCTCCGTCTGCAGGTCCGCCAGCGCCCGCCGCCGCCAGCGCAGATAGCCCTCCCGCTCGGACGGATGGAGCGCATACGTGTCCGGCGGCAGGGTCAACTCATACTCCCCGATCAGGGCGATCTCCAACGCCATGATCCGCTCGCGGGTCTTCACCTGGTCGAGCTTCGTCCCAGCCTCGCGCCGGCGGTTCAGCCGCCGCCACTCCACCACCGCCGGCATCCCCGGACCGTACGAGACCTCTTCATTTGGATGTGGCTCCGCGGTGACCACGCCGAAACGGCTCGAGTCGCCATACGCCCAGCAGCGCCGCTCCTTCTCCGTGACCCCGGCCCCGGCGACCGTCCGCGGGCCCTGGCCCCGCGCCAGCCGCGCCACCGAGCGGGCCGGCGCCGCCACCGCCTGCCGATCACTCCCGCCGTCGTCCGGGCCGCGCCGCTCACGCTCCACCGCCGCCACCCGCGCCTCCAGCTCCGCCAGCCGCTGGGCCAAGGCCTGAATCTCGTCCCGCTGCTGGGTCGCGGTGGTCTCGCGGTCGGCCAGTTGCCGCCGCTCAAGAGCGTCGCGCATGCGCCGCGACAGCCGGCCCGACTCAACGACCTTGACGAGGGTGCGGTAGTTGACGCCCAGCGCCTGCGCCGCCTTGAGTCGGCCCTCGGCGTGCACCAAGTCGTCCAGTAGGGCCAAGAGCTGCGCGTCCGCCTCGCGGCGGCCGCGCGCCTCGGTCGGGAGCTGGCCAGTCATCCTGTCGGCCTTCGTTCAAGACACTGGCTCCCGTCCGCCGCTGGCCAGCGCCACATCCGCCGGGAAGCGCCCCCTGCATTTCTGCAATTCTCGTTGCAACCGAGCCTTATGCGGGGGTACTTGCTGGCGTGCAGCCCGCCGCTCGCATGGCCCCCGCCTAAACCTGATCCACGACGCACGTGCACTTGTGCAACTTTCCTTGATTATCTGTACGCCCCCATGACATCACGCGGCGTCCGCACACGTGTAGACCTTGTGGGGGGAGCCTGTGCACAGGTCCCCCTTACACGCCATGACCTCGGAGCGGGCGGGACGTCATGCTCACCGGCCGAGCCGCGCGGACCCACCGCGACCCTGCCCCACCAAACCCTCGCCGACCGGCAAGCTTTTGGAAGCGAATAGCGAGAGCGTCGGTGAGTCTTTCTCAGCGCACCTGGCCCAGGAGGTCACCCGTGGCATGCGTGACGCTGCGTCCCGTGGCTTCTGGGTGGCCGGCCGGGTGCCGTATGGTTGCGACAAGATCCTGGTGCAGGATGGGGCCAACAGACGCCCGAAGCTGCAACCCAATTCGCCAACGTCTCCGATGGTCCGGCGCATCGTCGCCATAGCGGCGTCCGGCCGCAGCGCTCTTGACATCACCGCGACCCTCAACGCTGAGGGCATCGCCAATCCCACCGGCCGGCTGTGATCCACGACCGGCGTCCACAACACCCTCCGCAACGAGGCGGACACCGCACGCTGGTTTGGGGCACACATGCGAAGGACAAGCCAAGCCGAGGCGGGTGGAGCCAGCATTCTCCACCATCACGTCCAAGGCTTAGGTCCGCCGGGTGAACCGGACGCTGCGCGCAGGGACACCCGGGAGAACGCACCCCCGCCGGATGCGCAGCTCCCATCTGCGCAGCAGCATAGTCAGGTGCCAGCGGTGCGACTGCGCACGCTCGAGCCAGGACGCCAAGAGCGGGCAGTTTGCCTCCGACGTCTCCCCGTCGCTGATCAACCGAGGCCGCGGGGCCTACGATGACCCCAGACTCATCGCCCGGCGTTTCGAGGCGATGGTAGTGGGGACGATTTGGGAGAACTTCCCGACCGAACGAAGTACCAGGACGTTTGTACAGCTGGTGGATGAGGCGATGGACGGGGTGGCCCGGCAGCAGCGCCAGCTGCCGGCGACCATTGAGGTGGAACTCGTGGACGTGAAGCGCAGGCTGGACCGGCTCAATGGCCTGGCGGAGACCACGGCCTCGACATCGACGACCTCAAGCCCCGCACCAAGAGCTACCGAGCGCGGCAGGCGAAGCCTGGGGCTCCGGCGCCGGAGGTCCGGGGGCGACGCTGTCAGCGCGGCGCATCGTCCTAGACGACGTGGAGACCAGCACCGCCCACGCCCAGGACCGGCGGACGTTCCCGAACGAGCGTGAGTTGACGGACCGTCGAGCCTTCATCCGGAGCTCTGTCAACGAGATCATCGTGATGTCGGACCATGCCCTCCTCCACTCTACCATTCCGATGGCGGACGCTAGCCGCGTAGGGGACATCAATGCCGTCGAGGTCGCACTCCACGGCCCGCAACGGTCGACCGTCAAAAGTCGTGACGCCAACAATAGCTTGACGCGGCGAGCCCGCCGGACGACGATCAAACTCGTATTCGGTCAAACGCAATCTACGTGAGGTCTGCAACCATCCGTGCTACCGATCACGTTCGGTTCGATCGGTTCGATACGCACACACTTCGCATGGCCCTGGCCGTCATTTCGCTTGGCGGTGGGGCTGGCGTGCATGGGTGGCGCTCCCATCTCGCCGGGGATCGCCCAAGAGGCCGTGCAGCAAAAGTCCGTGGCCACGCAAGATCCGATCGTCGCATGCCTGGAAGCCTATACTTCGGCTGAAACAGAAAGTCTGCCTCGGCATGGCGATCTTCGTGTTCATCGTCTCGGCTGTCGCGCCGGGCGTGTTTCTTGGACAGTTGGTCACGGTCCACTACTGGCGGCAGGTCGCGATCAGACAGGGAGTACAGGTGGAGACTCGCGACCTGCCGATTGAGGAGACGATGGTCAAGTCAATTGCGACGTCACCATGATGGCGCAGGTAGGAGTTGATGAGCTTTGACGTTCCTCCGCCAATACCAGACGATCTGCCACCCGATGCCGAGTTGGCTTCGTGGTTCGGCGGGAGCTCGTGGGGTGTTCGAGGTGGCCTCCTCGTGCTGGCTGTAAGCAGCTTCGTCATGTGGGGCGTCAGCGGATGATTGCCTGCCGGGGCCAGCTTCTCACACATCTAGGCGAGGGCTAGGTACGAGAGTAATGCATGAAGTCCGGGGTCGGAGCCGCAACGACGGCGAGCCCGAATATCGCGCTTGGCGCGTTAGTCCGATAAACTTCGATCGTGAATTTTACCGCACATATCGAGGTCTCAACGCAGATTATGCGAACCATTGAATTTGTGACTGTCGCAACCACGCAAGTTCCTTCAGTCTTGCCGGTGGCGCTTCTCGTGCTCTTACCAACCATTCCATTGATTGCCTTGTTGTGGTTGGGAATCGAGGAAATTTGGTGTCTATATGCAAAGCATCAAGCAATTGAATTGCGATAAAGTGGCTAATGAAACGTAGCGCAATCGTCCGTGTGAGTGCGGTGGCTCTGGCCGTGCTTTTGTTTTTTGGCTACCTGGGCTTTACCGAGCTTCGAGTGTACTTGCTTTACAATATCAACTGGCAAGCCATCGCCAGGGTGAATCAGGTGGAGAAACGACTTTTGGACCTTGAAGCGCGACTATACGAAGTTGAGGATCGCCAGCGTGTACGGTGATCCTTACCGGCCGCCAAAGCGGGAGAACCAATCCACTATTGATTATCTGCGAGAGCAAGTGTTTCGCGGGTGCCAAATGCCGATCATCACGCTTGCCATTCTGTTCATTGCCGTAAAGAAGGCCCTGCGCAGGTAGGCCCACGCAGGGCCTTCGCTCGAAGTCCTAGCTGCTCGGGTTCGCGGTTCCGTTCGCGTACTGCACTTTGTTGATCGTCACAGTGATTGGGTCGTTACACGTTGCTGTTCCAGGAGCCTCCACACTATCGGGGAATTTGCAAATTGCGTACTTGCCCCACGCAGTGTCCGAATGCGACCACTTGTTCTTTCCTCCACCTGTACTCCCACCGCCGTCACCACGGTCGTCAACAAATGCGCCAAGCCACCACGGCGGCGCAACGCCGGGATTCCATTCGTAGTCGAAGTCGGGGTCATTCGTAATGATGCTGCCGTTGTAGCACCAGTACGTTTCCGACCAAAGCTCCCACACCGTAAACGGTCCGTATCGCTCAAAGCGCGTCACTCGGTGGCGTGAGCACTCCGAACCATTGCTCATCAGCACGTCCACGTTGAACGCGCTTGGGATCTTGGTGCTTGACAGTGGGATGACTTCAAGTTCAACGTACGTGAACACCTGCCGTGACGGAGGATCGCCTTCCGGCTGCAACGGCTGACCGGTCAGTGGCGGGATATCCATAAAGGCGAGATCGTCAGGCGGTTCGGGTATCGGACCCTTCGCATACACGGTCCCGATCAACAGAGACGCGCCAACTGCTGAGGTCAGCAGGGCAAACACTATCCGGAGCACTGATTGCCACATGGCAATCCTCCTCGGCTCTGCCCGCCAGGAGAATCGCCGTTGATCCTGACTCCAGCGAGCCATGAACCACCAAGAACGTACAGACAATCGGCGCGGCCGTCAACGGGGAGCTGCCGGCCGCGTCAAATTCAGTCGCGAAGCACTTCAGACTGCACGCCCTCGTGCTAACCTTGGTCGGATTTGAAGCGTTGATTCCGTCGCGCGCGCCAGGCTGCGCCGCATGGACCCGTGGCGCGCCGCCGCTCACTCACCCGCGCGAAGCCGATCGAATCCGTACGCATGGGAACGCGAAATGCCGATACCGACGAAGTCCCAGGTAGGGTAGCCACGGCTGTCGAGAAACGTGGCCTTGCCTTGGGCGACGCCATCGCCAAAGCGTGGCCCGACTTCGCCTAGAACCACGCGCGTCGTCCGCGAAATGCATCGAGGCAAGCTTGCTGGGAAGGTGGTGGCCTCGTTACCCCACTGCGCGCGTGCTGCCTTGAGCCCTCCTCCTGCCCGCACGACTTCGCCGAGCAGTGCCAGATATTGGAGCTTTTGTCAACCAGGCTATATAATCCCCCGCAGTTGCCCTGCATTTCTTGCATTACAACTACATTCGACCGCATGGCACGTTGACGGCTGCCGCACATGGCAAGCCTACGACGCCTGCAATGGCAATGGGATTGCTTGAACGTCCAATGAGCTTCCTTGATTCTATTGAAATCCTTGAAGAAGACGAAGACACGGCTGCCGATGTTGCGTTACGAAGGAAAGACTTGCGACGTCATATCCACAGAGAGTCTATCCACTGGCAGCCCCTAGTCTTTTGCCTGAGATACGTCTAATGATTATTTGTTCGCGAAGTGGCATCATACCCCTTGCGCCACCCATGATTGCCTTCCGATAGTTTCCAAAACACGGTGTAGCATAGCGACGACGGTTATTGAATGTTCCCATATCTTCCCAACGCAAATGCATGCCAGTATCGTCACAGAAAGTGACTTGGTAATTCAGCGGAACTTCCAATAGCCTATGTCCAACCTCACCGCTTGTCTCAAGTTCAACTTGTTGTTTCGGTCGCACAGAATCTATTCTCCATGAAGGTGGTTCGTCGGTTGCCCTTCCTTCAGCGTCAACAAAACCGATATAGATTGGTATTCCAAAAAACCATGCATGCGCTCCGGGAATCTTGTCAAATGGAAACCAGCCAATCAATCCGAGAATTAGTAGTGTACCGAGAAGTATTTCGAGATTGTCAACTCCGAGAATTGCTTCCATAACAAAACCGGCAACCGTCGCTGCCCCGTACCGTGCCAGTAACCGGAGCCGACGTGCAGCCACAACAACAGATTCAAGATTGCCCATGCCGACAGTTTACTCCATTGAAGCAAGGCTGGTTGTAATGTCTATATCACTATTGTATCATATGTTTGGTTAGAGTTTGGCGTGAGAGTTTACCAGTATCCAGGGCCGGGTCGGCATAGGTAGGATACGAGGAGAATCAAGGGGGACAAGATGAGCACGCAGCAGTTGGAATCACCCACCGCAGTAGCCCTGTACGCCCGCGTCTCCAGCGACCGGCAGGACGTGGACCTGTCCGTCGCCGCCCAGCTGCGGGCGCTGCGCACCTATGCCG
>JAPOVQ010000004.1 GCA_026708035.1 Chloroflexota bacterium
GGCGGTGCCGAGGCCCTTCCCCACGCGCCCCGCCCCCAATAATTCAAAGGTCTCCTTCCAGGGAGAGGGGACCGGACCAGGCTGCGGCGCGGCGGAGAGCCGCCGGTGCGCCATGCCTTCTCCGTGCTGCTTGGATTCCTCGCTGCGCTCGGAATGACGGAATGGGCGGGTCTGAGACCCGCCCCTACACCAAATCTCCAGGGACCCCCGGGCTGACCGGACTGGATTCCGGCCTTCGCCGGAATGACGGAGGGGGGCTGGGAGTGAATGGGGTCGGATCCCACGCTGCCCGCGGCGCGGGCCACCGGAGACGCAGCGCGGGCTACCGGACAGCCCCTCACCCTAGCCCTCTCCCCGTGGGAGAGGGGACTGGGCGAGGCGCCTCCAGGTTGAATGGGGGATGGATTTCCGCTCCCCGCCTGCGCGGGAACAGGCTCCGCGGAAATGACGGAGTGGGGCGGTTCGCGAACCGTCTCTACGCGCTTGCTACTCGAAGACTGGCTAGGCAATGGCGTCCAGGAAGTTGACGTAGACGCGCTGGTGCTCCCAGAGCAGGCGCTCGGTGCCCATCCACATCCACTCTTGTGGGGTGAAGTAGGCGGAGACGTCGGCTTCGGCGCCGACGCGGCCGACCCATTGCAGCCAGTGCAGGTTGTCGGATTGCATGAGCCAGTGGGCGATTTCGATCAGCTCCGCGTCGCCGGTCATTCGGGCCGCGCCGTAGGCCACGCTCATGAGGCGGTAGATGGCCTGCTGGGCGTGGTTGCCGAGGAAGAATTCGAGGCCGCCGCTCTCGCCCGCCCAGGTGGCCGGGAACGGTGTGAGCGGCAGGTCGTGGACCTGCTGGTCCGGCGCTTGCAGGAGCTCGCTGGGCGTGACGCAGGTGACGCCCTTCTCCGCGAGTGCACTCGGCAAGGCCTCGAGGAACTCGAAGATGCCGGTGTCGCGATTGTGATGCTCGCCGAAGGTCTCGAAGTCCCACGCGAGCAACACGAATTCGCCGGGCGCGTCGCGGACCCACTGCGCGTAGGTGTCGGCCATGAGTGGCCAGCGGTCCCAGCTGTGATTCGAGAAGCGGTAGCCGACATCGTCGCTGAGGGGAAAGTGCCGGGGAAGGACCCTTAGCGACCCGCCGTCGAAGCTATAGAGATGCGTGGATTCGCGCCAGTCCATGACCCAGCCGCGGCCATCGACGAAGGTTCCCTGGTAGCCGGCGGCTTGCAGGGCGCGATAGCTATCGGCGGACATTAGCATTTCGGTGGTGTCGGCCACGACCGGCTCGACGCCGAAACGCTTGGCCGCGCCGGATCGGGCCAACTCCATTTGGGTCACGAATGTCGGCAGGTCAATGAGCATGGTCATGGCGTGAAAGGGCTCCACGGCCACAAGCTCGGCGCGGGGATGGGCCACGAGCGCCTGCATTTCCTCCAGCAGCTCGGGCGCCCAGGTCTCGAACTGCTTGACCGTGGAGAGCGGCACGCCGAGCGACAGCGTCAGGCCCTCGTCCAGCAGCCGCCGCCAGAGCGGCAGCGCGGGGCGGTAGCACCAGCGCGCGACCTTTTGGAAGTAGTGGCGGTTGAGGTCCTGATCGAACATCAGACGCGCCAACTCGGCGGCGGACGCGCCCCGCGGCAACTCCACCGCCGGCAGCCGCACGCGACGCGGCTGGTGCAGCACCGTGTAGATGACCAGTTGCTCGGCCAGAGGTCGTCAACTCCTGGGCCGATGTCGAGTCCGGCCCACGTGATGCTACAGCCCGCGCAACCCCTGCCGTTGTCCGGCGAGATGCAACTTGCTCAGGAGCAATGGCAGCAGCGCGTCCCACGTGTGCAGTTGGGCCGTCTCCCGAGCGCCGGCGCGGATGCGCTCGGCCAGCTTGGGATCGTCGCGCAGCAGCCTCGCCACCTGCACGATTTCGTCCGGGCTGCCGACATCGTCCAGGACCACGCTGTTGCGCATGGGAATGGCGTAGTCCTCGCCGGTCGAGCCGACATAGGCGACGCCGCCTGCCGCCATGGCCTCCAGGCCGACCAAGCCGAACGGCTCGTAGCCGCTGTTGGCGAGCAGGCCGTCCGCGGCGGCGTAGAGCAACGGCAGCGCGTCGTCCGGCAGGAAGAACTCGAGGTTGAGCACGGCGGCCTCGGGGTCGGCCTCGCCAAGGGCCTGCGCGATGCCGGCGACCGATCGATCGTCGGTGTGCACGCCGACCGCCCGGAGCCCGCGCCAGGCCATGTGGCCATAGACCTCGTGGGCGTGATCTTCCAGCTGTCCGCCCTTCATCACCAGGCGGGCCGGCACGCCGATTTCCCGCAAGCGATACACGGCCTCCACGGCGGCCAGCCAGCCCTTGTCGGGATCCATGCGCCCGAGCTTGAAGAACCAGGGAGCGGGTCCGAGGGCGTCGCGAAGGGCACTCACCGAGTTGGCATCGACGGGCTCCAGCAACTCCGACGGGATGCCGTTGGGAATCACCAGCGGATTGACGCCGTGCGACCACATCTGGGTCTTGACGAAGCGTGATACTGCGGTGAACTGCGCCACGTATCCCAGGCGATTCCAGTTGATGCGGTCGAACGACATGTCGTTGTTGGCGTTCCAGAGCAGGACGGCGGCGTCGCGGATGCCGACGAAGTGCAGGGAGTCGCTGAGCCGGGATAGGGCGTCGGCGGTGTGCCACTCCTCGGCGATGATGGCCACGCGGCGCCCGGTGGCCAGGGCCGGCTCGACGATGGCTTGCGTGACGAAGGCCGGAACCGAATCCTGGTAGTCATGAACCTTGGCGATTTCGTCGGCGTAGGCGCCTTCCGGGTGCGAGGCGCTGATCCACTGGCACCAACGATGGAGATGCAGGCAGCCGTCCTCGCGCGTCTCCCCGCCAGGCAGCGCCGGGTCGCCGACGAAGACCAGGTGCGTCTGAAAGCCGTGCCTGGCGAGCGCGCGGGTGAGCTGGGTGACGCGTACGCCGAGCCCGCCGGCCTGGGCGTAGGGTTGGTCGGGTCCTTCGAAGGACAGGAAGACGAACTCGAGGTTGTCGGGGGTGAATGACATGCGGCGGGCGGGGGCCTTGGAGCGCTCAGGTGGGAGTGCCGCCATAGTACCGGCGGGTTGGGGCTTGCGAGGTGGATGCCTGGGGACTGACTTCCCGCGTTCGGAGACGTTTGCAAGACCCCGAACGGGCGGGTCTGAGACCCGCCCCTACCGTGATGGCCCAGCACTCGTCGAATATTTGCCGAACTGGATTCCGGCCCCGTATCGAGTACGGGGCAGGCTTTTCGCCGGAATGACGGAAGTATTCCCGTCCGGATTGGATGGAGCCTGGATTCTCGACTTGGGAGCCTCCCACGCGACCGGTCGACAGCCCAGGCCGATGCCGCGGATCACCCTCACCCTAGCCCTCTCCCATCAAGGGAGAGGGGATCGGACCCGGTCTCCGGCCTCCGGCGGAGCGGTGACGCAAGGGACTCCGTTCGCGGGAATGGCGGAGGCTGGCGCGCCGGGATTAGCGGATGGCGGGTCCCATGCCGCACGCCGCGCAGGCCACTCGGGCCGGGCAAGACTACGTCGGTGTAGGGGCGGCCCTTGTGGCTGCCCTGGTTGTCCCCGGAGGGCGCCCACAAGGGGCGCCCCTACACGGACATCTCGCCCCTCGTGCCCATTTCACACATCGGTCAGATTGCGAGACTCAGCCGGACTGCAGATAACAACGGCGTTGCCGAAGGTGCTCAGCTATGGAGATGCGTCAGCCGTCGGATTGAGGGCGTGAGCATCACGGTGAGAGGCCCTAGAGAGTCTGACGCCGAGGCTCAGGGTGAGGCGCTGGGCGCGGGCGTGGGGCGGGCGGCGGCGATTGTGGTGGCGTCGATCCTGGTCAGCCGGGTGCTGGGGTTCGTGCGCCAGGCCGCCATCAATGCCGAATTCGGCGTGGGACCGGAAGCCGACGCGTGGTTCGCGGCCTTCCGCATTCCGGACACGATCTTCATGCTGCTGGCCGGCGGCGCGCTGCTGTCGGCGGTGATCCCGGTCTACGCCGAGGTGAAGGCGCGCGGGGATCGCCGGGCGCTGGGGCGGTTCGTGGGTCGAATCGGGACATTGGTCGCCGGGGCCAGCGCGGTGCTGGCGGGAATCAGCGCCCTGCTGGCCGAGCCGCTGATGCGCGTGGTGGCGCCAGGCTTCCCGGACGCCACCGTGGCGCTGGCGACCGACGCGGCGCGCTGGCTGATGATCTCCCCGGTGGTCTTGGCCATGAGCGCCGTGGCCAAGGCGGCGCTGCAGGCCGAGCGCAGATTCGCCCTGCCGGCGCTGAGTCCGCTGCTCTACAACCTGGGGATCATCGCGGGCGCGCTGGGTCTGGCGCGCGTCTTCGGCCTCACCGGCCTGGTGTGGGGCACGCTGATCGGCACGGGCCTGCACCTGCTGGTGCAAGTGCCCGGGCTACCGACAATCCTGGTCTCGCGCGCGGCCACGACGCGTCGGTTCGACGTCATGACGTGGCATCCCGGCGCGGCTATGGCGGACCCGGACGTGCGCAAGGTCATCCGCCTGATGGTGCCGCGCATGCTCGGGGTGGCGGTCCTGCAGGCCAGCCTGATCTACATCAACATCCTGGCGTCGTTGCAGGGGCCGTCGGCCGTGGCGGTGCTCAACAACGCCTTCCTGCTCATGCTGCTGCCGCTGGGCGTGTTCGGCATGGCGCTGGGCGAAGCGGCGTTGCCGGATCTGGCCCATCGCTGGATCAGCGGGGACCGGGCCGCGTTCGCTGGCCGCGTGCACGGCGTGGGACGGATCGTGCTGTTCCTGAGCGTGCCGGCGGCCGTGGTACTGGCGGTGCTGGCAGAGCCCATCGTCTCCGTGGCCTTCGAACGGCATGCGTTCGACGCCCGAGCCACCGAGCTGACGGCCAACGCGCTGCGGTTCTACGCCGTGGGCCTGGCGGGGCATGCGGCGGTGGAGGTGCTGGTGCGCGGATTCTTCGCCATGCACGACACGCGCACGCCGGTGGTGGTGGGTATCGGCTCGCTGGCGTTGCACATGGTGCTGTCGTGGGCCTTTTCGGTAGTCATGGGAAATCCGGGGATCGCGCTGGGGCTTTCTATCGGCGTCCTGGTCGAGGCCGTGATCCTGGTGGCGATTCTGCGCCGTCGCGGCGGCGTGCTGCTTCACGGCAGCGACGCGCGCTGGGTGCTCAGCATCGTCCTGGCGGCCGCGCTGATGGGGGCCGCGATCGGGGGGTTGCGGCTGGCGACCTGGCCGGCGGCGGACGCCATCACGGGCGGCGGCTGGCTGGCGGCCTACCTGGCGACGGCGCTGGTGGTGTACGTGGGCGTCGCGCGCCTGATGCGCAATCCGGAGCTCGATGAAGTCGTCGGGCAAATCGCCGGCCGGCTGCGGCGCGCGGCCGGCTGAATAGAATCAGGCATGAACCCCGGCGGCGAGGTCGATCAAGCGCACACGCGCAACTTCTGCATCATCGCGCACATAGACCACGGCAAATCGACGCTGGCCGACCGCATGCTGGAGCGCACGGCCACGCTGACGGCGCGCCAGATGCGCGACCAGGTGCTCGATTCCATGGACCTCGAGCGTGAGCGCGGCATCACCATCAAGGCGCATCCGGTGCGCATGGAGCTGGACCTGGCCGGGACCGCATATACGCTGAATCTGATCGACACGCCGGGCCACGTGGACTTCAGCTACGAGGTGTCGCGCTCGCTGGCCGCGTGCGAGGGGGCGGTGTTGCTGGTGGACGCCAGCCAGGGCATCGAGGCCCAGACGCTGGCGAACGCCTACGTGGCGGTCGAGCACGACCTGACGGTGATCCCGGTCGTGAACAAGATCGATCTGCCGACCGCTCGAGCCGACGTGGTGGCGCAGGAGCTGGCGGACTTTCTCGGCGCGAGCGTGGATGACGTTGTGCATGTTTCCGCCAAGTCGGGCGATGGCGTGGACGACCTGCTGCACCGAATCGTCGATGCAGTCCCGCCGCCGGCGGGCGATCCGGACGCCCCGCTGCGGGCGCTGGTGGTCGACTCGAGCTACGACCAGCACCGCGGCGTGGTGGCGAGCGTGCGGGTGTTCGATGGGTCGCTGCGCCGGAATGAGCGCTTGCGGCTGATGCAGACCGGGACGCGCGCCGAGGCGGTCGAGACGGGGGTGTTCACGCCGGCGGTGAGCGCCCGCGAGGGGCTGACGACGGGCCACGTGGGCTACGTGGCCACCGGGCTCAAGGAGGTCCGCGAGTGGCCCGTGGGCGACACGGTGACCCACGAGCACGCGCCGGCGACACAGCCGCTGCCGGGCTACCGCACGCCGAAGCCGCTGGTGTTCGCCAGCCTCTACTCCACCGATCCCGAGGGCTACACGGACTTGCGCGAGGCGCTGGATCGCCTGCGGCTGAGCGACCCCGCGATCGTGAGCCAGCCGGAGCAGTCGGCGGCATTGGGGTTCGGGTTTCGCTGCGGGTTCCTGGGCGTGCTGCACATGGACATCGTGCGCGAGCGCCTGGAGCGTGAATACGAGCTGGAGCTGGTGCTCACGACACCGCAGGTGGAGTACGAGGTCGCCACGCGCGACGACCAGCTGATGCGAGTGGATCGACCGGCCGACCTGCCGGAGCCATCGCAAATCCGCGAAGTGCGCGAGCCGTGGATGGTGGTGACTATCGTGACGCCGGAGGCTCACCTGGGCGGGGTGATCGAGCTGTTGCAGTCCCGGCGCGGTGAGCACCGGCGGCTCGAATATCTCGAGCCGACGCGCGTGCTGCTGGAATACGGGCTGCCGCTCGGCGAGATGCTGACGGAGTTCTTTGATGCGCTCAAGTCCGCGACGCGGGGCTATGGCTCGCTCGATTACAGCTTTGGGGAGTATCGGGCCGGGGACTTCGTGCGGCTGGACATGCGGCTCAACGGACAGATGGTGGATGCGCTGTCGACGATCGTGCCCCGGGCGCGCGCCGCGGAGATCGGGCGCGACCTGGCCCTGCGACTGAAGCGCGAGATTCCGCGGCAGCAGTTCGAAGTGAGCGTGCAGGCGGCAGTGGGGTCGCGCATCGTGGCGCGGGAAACCGTGCGGCCGGTGCGGAAGGACGTGCTGGCCAAGTGCTACGGGCGCGACGTGAGCCGCAAGCGCAAGCTGTTGGAAGCGCAGAAGGCCGGCAAGCAGCGCCTCAAGCGAGTAGGCCAGATCGACGTGCCACAGGAGGCGTTCACCGCCGTGCTGCGATCGGGCGGCGCGGGTGGGACGCGGCGGCGGCGGGCGTAGACGCGCCGGGCTTTTTTGTCAGAACATAAGCAATTGCGATACTTATTCACTGTCCTTATGACGGAGCAAAGTCGACGCGCGCGTCGGCACCGGCACGGTCGCCCTCGCGGCGCACATTGCTCGGTGATATACTTCAAGGGAGCGGCCTAGCGGCGACATATTGGCGGACGCGGCCCGCTTTTCTTTGTCTCTGGGGAGGGACTCGAACTAACGGCCGAAGGAGGCAGCGATGCGCAGCGAGTTCATCCTCGCCTTGCAGCAGCTTGCCGACGAGAAGGGCATCCAGGTCGATGCCGTCCTTGACTCCCTCCGCACGGCTGTAGCGTCCGCCTATCTCGACTCCAACACCGAGTACGACGACATCGACGTCGAGATCTCGCCGGATACGGGCGAGGCCACCATTTACGCCAACAAGACCGTGGTGGACGAGGTGACCGATCCGCTGCGCGAGATTTCGCTCGCGGACGCGCGCGCCTACGACGACACGGTGCCCCTGGGCGAAATCTTCCAGATCGACGTGACGCCGCCAAATTTCGGACGCATCGCCACCCAACGCGCACGACAGGCCATGCAGCAGGCGCTGCGCGACGCGGAGCAGATGGAGGTCTACACCCAGTTCATCGAGCACCAGGGCGAGATCCTCGTCGGGCGGGTGACGCGGGTGGAGTCGCGCGGAGTGTTCGTGGAGCTGGGCCGCGCCGAGGCCGTCATGCCCGTGGCCGAGCAGATTCCCGGCGAGTTCTACCGCGTGGGCCAGCGACTGCGCGTGCTGTTGCTCGAGGTGGCGGAAGGCGGCCGCGGGACGCAGCTGCGGGTCTCGCGCGGGCACGCCGACTTCGTGCGCCGGTTGTTCGAGCGCGAGGTGCCGGAGATTCAGAACGGCCTGGTGGAGATCACCGGCATCGCCCGCGACGCCGGCGTGCGCTCGAAGGTTGCCGTGCGCTCACTGCAGGACGGGCTGGATCCGGTTGGCGCCTGCGTGGGCATGCGCGGCACGCGGATTCAGAACATTCTTCGCGAGCTGGGGCAGGAAAAAGCCGAGATCATCGAGTGGGCGTCCGATCCCAGCGCCTTCGTGGCCAACTCGCTGAGCCCGGCGCGGGTGCAGACGGTGCACATCAGCCACGCGGAACGCACGGCGGACGTCTTCGTGCATCCGGACATGGTCTCGCTGGCGATCGGCCGCGAAGGGCAGAACTCGCGGCTGGCCGCACGGCTGACCGGCTTTCGCATCAACATCCGCGACGCGTCGGCGCCCGCGGAAGCCCGCGGCGTGGCCGCGCCGGACGAGGACGAGGCCGACGCGGATACTTCGAGGGACAACGGGTCCAGTGGCGCCGCCGACGAGGCCGGGGAAATGGATGTGGACACGGCCGGCGCTACCGCCGAGCGGCCGGCGGCCGGGTCCGCGGAGACATAGCTCTGCGTCATCAGCCTCAGCGCACCTGCATCGCCTGCCGCACCAAGCGTTTCAAGCGCGAGCTTGTGCGCATCGTGCGGACGCCCGCGGGAGCGGTCGAGCTCGACTCCGGCGGGCGCGCGCCCGGTCGCGGCGCCTACATTTGCCGCGATGAGGCATGCTGGCCCTCGGCGATCAAACGGGGCGCGCTGGCGGCACAGCTTCGAGTAACTATTCCCAATTCGACGATCGAAGAACTCGGCCATGAACTGGACGCTGCCCGAGAGCGGCGCCTTCAGCCCACGATGAGCGACTAGCGTGGCGCGTGGTCGCCGCCCGGCGCGGCGCGCCCCCCATCGACCCGGCGGCCGCCGCAAGGCCCCGCCGCCGTCTCCGGCCGCGCCCGCACCGGCGCCCGTGGCCCCTGAAGCCGCGCCGATGCGAACCGTCCCCCTGCCCGAGACGGCCACCATCGCGCAGATCGCCGAACGCGCCGAGGTTGAAAGCACCGACATCATCGTCGAGCTGCTCTCGCGCAACGTGCTGGCGACCATCAATGCCGCCATCGACCGGGATACGGCTCGGGCGGTATTGGCCAAGCTCGGCGTCGACGTCACCGACGAGGAGACCGCCGCCCCACCGGCGGCAGCCGAAGTCAAGGAAGCCGCGCCGGCCGACGACGAGGCGCCGGCGGGCGAGCCGCGGCCGCCGGTGGTGACGGTCATGGGTCACGTGGACCACGGCAAGACCACGTTGCTGGACGCCATCCGGCAGACGCAGGTCGCCCTGGGCGAGCACGGCGGGATCACGCAGAGCATCGGCGCCTATCAGGTGACGACCGGCGAGGGCGCCATCACGTTCATCGACACGCCGGGCCATGAAGCGTTCACCGCCATGCGGGCACGCGGCGCCGGGGTGACCGACATCGTGGTGGTGGTGGTGGCCGCCGATGACGGTGTGATGCCGCAGACGGTCGAAGCCATTGGACACGCCAGGGCCGCCGGAGTGCCGATGATCATGGCGGTCAACAAGATCGACCTGCCGACGGCCAACCCGGAGCGCGCCTACCAGCAGCTGACCGAGCATGAAGTGGTGGTGGAGGCCTACGGTGGGGACGTCGTGGCGGTGCCGCTGTCGGCCGAGCAAGGCGACGGCATCGACGAGCTGCTGGAATACATCAATCTGACGGCGCAACTCGAGGAGCTGCGGGCGCCCGTGGACGGACCGGCGGTGGCGACCGTGATCGAGACGCGGCTCGACCGCAGCCAGGGGCCCATTGCCAGCGCCATCGTCACGAGCGGAACGCTGAGCGTCGGCGACCAGGTGCAGGTGGGGAACGTCGAAGGTCGCGTGCGCGCGCTGTTCGACCACCACGGCGAGCGGCTCAAGCAAGCCGGTCCGTCGACGCCGGTGCAGGTGGTCGGCCTGGAATCAACCCCCGCCGCCGGCGATCAGTTGCGGGTGGCGAAGCGGAGCAAGCGACGCCGGCGCGCCGAGCGATCGGCGGCGCAGCGCGGCGGCGGCGAGCAGGCGATCCGTCTGAGCCTGGAGCAACTGGCGGCGCAGATGACCGCGGGCCAGCTCCACCAGCTGAGCGTGGTGGTGAAGGCCAGCACGGACGGCGCGGCGGCCGCGGTGGTGAAATCGCTGGCCGACGTCGGCGAGGCTCGCACCCGGGCCGTGGTGATCTACGAGGGCGTGGGGACCATCACGGAATCGGACGTGAATCTGGCCGCCGCCGCCGAGGGCATCGTGGTTGGATTCGACGTGCGGATCGACCCGGCCGCCCGCGCCGAGGCCGATCGCCAGGGCGTGGACGTGCGGGTCTACTTCACGATCTACGAGCTGATCGATGAGGTCGACGCCGCCCTGCGAGGAATGCTGGAGCCAGAGGAATTCGAGGTGGTCGACGGACGGCTCGAGATTCGCGGCGAATTCCGCAGCGAACGCACGCTGCAGATCGTCGGCGGCATGGTGCTGACGGGACGCATCTACCGGGGCGCCGACGTGCGCATCCTCCGGCGCGGCGAAGAAATCGGCCAGGGCCGGATTGGTACCGTGCGGCGGTTTGCCGATGCGGTGGAGGAAGTGCGCGAAGGATTTGACTGCGGGCTGGGCGTTCAGACGACGACGAACATCGAGCTTGCGGACATCATCGAGGTCTTCCACACCGAGACCCGTCAACCCTGATCGCCGGAGCCGCTCGAATGCCCACGCGCCGCCCCGAGCGCATCGCCTCCCAGATTGCCCGCGAAGCCAGCGAGATCGTCCGGTTCACGCTCGGCGACCCGAGTATCCGGCTCGCCTCGGTCAATCGCGCACTGGTGAGCCCCGATCTTCGCCGCGCAACCATCTTTGTCACGGTGCTTGGCGACGCGGAACAGTGCGAGGAGTCGCTGGCGGCGCTGGAGCGAGCCGAAGGCGTCGTGCGGCGCGAGCTGAGCGCGCGCCTGCGGCTGCGATTCACACCCGAGATCAGGTTCCAGCTCGACCCGGCCATGGTGACGGAAGAGCGCCTGCGCCAGTTGCTGGATGAGGAGCGCGAGGACTCGAATCCCGGCGCGAGCCTCCCCGCCGAGCGGTCCGAGTGAGCGCCGGTCCCCAACGCACGGCGCACCTCCGGGACTGACGCCTTGTGTCCGCGCCGGTTGACGTTCCGAGCGGATTCCTCGTAACGGCCAAGCCAATCGGGGCGCGTTCGACGGCGTTGGTGCAGGCAGCGCGCGGCTGCCTGGGCCGGCGCAAGGTGGGCCATTGCGGCACGCTGGACCCCCTGGCCGCGGGCGTGTTGCCCCTGGCGATCGGCCACGCCACGCGGCTCAGCGAATACGTGCTGCGCGCGCCCAAGACCTACATTGCGGCCGTGGTCTTTGGCGTGCAAACCACCACGGACGATCTGGAAGGCGCCGTGATGGGCTCATTGCGATCATCCCCGGAACCGGCGGAGGTCCTCGGCGTACTGCCGAAGTTCGTCGGCACCCTGTGCCAGCGCCCGCCGGCGGCGTCGGCGGTGCAAGTTGACGGACGGCGGGCCTACGCGCGGTCGCGGGCGGGAGAGGATTTCACGCTCCCCGAGCGGGAGGTCGAGGTGCACGCGATCGCCGCTGTGGCACAGGCCATGGTCACGCTCGCGGTGTGCGACGACCGCCTGCTGCTGGATGGCAACGGGCCCGGCCAACCGGCGCTGGTCGTCGCCCTTGAAGTGCGGTGCGGCCGAGGGACGTTCATCCGCAGCCTGGCCCGCGATATCGGCGAGACACTTGGCTGCGGCGCGTCGTTGCTGGCGCTGGTGCGCACCGCGGTCGGCCCGTTTACCCTGGCCGACGCCATCGGCCTGGCGGCCTTGCGCCGGGCGTCGCCGGCGGAGGTCGCGGAACTGGTGCATGCACCGGATGCGGTCCTGGACGAAGTGCCCGCATGCCTGCTCGCGGCAGAGGACCGGGGCGATTTCGTGAACGGACGCCGCCTGAGATTTCGGGCCGCGCAATCGGGTCTGCATCGCTTCTACGATGCCGACGGCGCGTTTCTGGGAGTCGCGGAGCATGCCGGCGGCGAATGGCGGAAGCTCCGCGTGATGCAGGCGGCGGCATGAACCTGCCAGCAGCGATCGGCGGCTGCCCGGTATACACGGAGCTTGGCGCTCTCGGCGCGGACGAGCCGACGGCGCTCACGCTGGGCCGTTTCGACGGCGTGCACGAGGGCCACCGCGCCCTGCTGCGCGCCACGCTGGCCGCGGCGCGAGAGACGCCCGGAACCCGTGCCGTGGCGGTCACCCTGTGGCCGCCGCCAGAGTGGCTGCTGCGCCCGGCGGATCCTCGCGCGTTGCTCACGACGCTGCACGATCGGCTGGCGCTTCTGGCGGCCGCCGGCGTCGACGCCATCGTCGTGCTCACCTTCGATCTAGAATTCGCCCAACAAAGCCCGCGCGAATTTCTGAGCCGGCTGCGAGACGAGGCGGGCATGCGTCACCTGATATCGGGCCCGAATGCCCGGATCGGCAAGGGCGGCGCCGGCACGCCCCCGGTGCTGCGGTCGCTGAGCCGCGAGTTGGACTTCCACTTCCGGGAAATCGTTTGGCACGGTCCGGCCGGAACCAATCGCAGCTCAACCATTCGGGCCGCGCTGGCCCGCGGCGACATTGCCGCCGCGAACGGCGGATTGGGCCGAACCTACAGTCTCGAGGGCGTCGTGGTGCGCGGCGCGGGCGAGGGTCGGGCGCTGGGCTTCGCCACCGCGAATGTCTCGCATGCCGACTGGCTGTGCGTGCCGGGAGACGGGGTGTATGCGGGCCTGAGCGTGGCCGATGGATCCCAGCCGTTGCGCGCCGCCATCAGCATCGGCACACGTCCCACGTATGGCGAGCATCCACGAGTGGTGGAGGCTCACGTGCTGGACGCCGCGGGCGACTTCTACGACCGGCCGATGCGGCTGTTCTTCGTCTCGCGCCTGCGTCCGCAGCGCACGTTCGACGACACCGGGCAACTGGCGGAGGCGATCTCCGAGGACATTGCGGCTGTGCGCGCCGCTCGCCTGCCCTCGGCGGCGACCCTGGCGCCGTTTGTCCCGCAATAGCGCCGGCGCCGCGCCGGACCCGATCGTCCGGGTCGGCGATGTTCACAGCCAGCCGCGAGCCGTACCGACATCGGCAGCCGCTGTGCCAACATAGAAACTTGATGGTGGCTTGGTTCACTTGCGGAATCCAGTCCTCGAGTGCCCCGCCGACGGCTTCGCACAAATCACGAAAAGGACGACGCGTGGGTGATCAGTCCCGATCAAGCACCGGCAGCCCAAGAGCGGCATCGGCGCCTCGTGACCCCGCTGCGCTGAAGCGCCGGTATCTCTCGGCCATCGACATCTTTCGCGATTTGTCGCCCCAGCAGCTCAACGATGTCCACCAGATCTTTCGGATGACCAGCGTGCCGAAGGGCCGCATCGTCTTCCAGCCCGACGAGACCGGCGAGGGAATGTTCATCCTCAAGTCCGGCGGGGTGCAGGTCTACCGCATCTCACCGGAGGGCAAACGGTTCGTGGTGTCGACGGTGGAACCGGGGGCGTTCTTCGGCGAGATGGCGTTCCTGGGGCAGTCAATGTATGGCTCGTTCGCCGAAACGACCGAGGCGTCCGTGCTCTGCGCGATGAGTCGCTACGACATCGAGCAGCTCATGCAGCGCTATCCGACGGTTGCGGTGCGGATGATGCAGGCGCTCTCCCAACGGCTGAGTGAAACGGAGACGCAACTCGAGGACCTGGCGCTCAAGTCGCTGGCCGCCAGATTGGCCACCTTCATCCTGCGGCACACCGGCGACGACGACCGGCAGATGCTGGGGCTGACGCACAACGACCTGGCCGAGCGCGTGGGCACGTCCCGTGAGACGGCCACCCAGGCGCTGAATGAACTGAAGGCGGACGGGCTGATCGGCATTGGGCGCAAGCGCATCGAGATCCTGGACCGCGAGGGCCTGGAGGCGATCGCGGAGTCGTATTGAGGCCGCGGTCGGGGAATGGCTTCGGCTTTCGGAGTCGTTTGCATGACCTCAAACGGGCGGGTCTGAGACCCGCCCCTACCCCAAACCTCGAACGTGCCCTCGTCTTCCGGCCTTCGCCGGAGTGACGGAGGGGCGACGGGCGCGAGGCGTTGACGAGCGTTTTGCGCGATCTCTTGCGCCTTAGATTCCTCGCTCCGCTCGGATGACAGATGGTGGGGGGAATGGCAATGGCGCGGGCATGACGAACGACGGGAATGGTGAGCCTGCGCGGTTCCCCTCACCCGGACCCTCTCCCCGCGGGAGAGGGAGCCGGACTGGATTCCGGCCTTCGCCGGAATGACGGAGGGGCGGAGTGATGGGCCTGGGCGATTCCCGTCACCCCAACCCTCCCCCCGCGGGAGAGGGGGCCGGACTGGATTCCGGCGTTCGGCGGATGACGGACGACGGGAATGACAGCGGGCTGCATGGCGGCCTGAAATCCGGCGTGTGACACAATGCGCCGCTCGGCAGCCTCAGGAAAGCGCATGCACGGACCGCGCCCGCTAATCGCGTCGATCCGGGGCGTGGTATCGAGCGCCCACCCGCTGGCCACGCAAGCCGGCTTGCGGCTGCTGGTGGCGGGCGGCAATGCCATCGACGCGGCGGTTGCCACGGCGGCCGCGCTCAACGTGGTGGAGCCGTATATGTCGGGCGTGGCGGGCATGGGCGTGGCCACGGTGTTCGTGGCGAGCGAGGGCCGGATTCGCACGCTGGACTTCATTCCGCCGATTCCGGGCACCTACGACGCTACGACGAAGACGCGCGCGGACCTGATGCGCGGGCCGCACAGCGTCGGGACTCCGGGGAATCTGGCCGGGTGGTGCGAGTTGCTGGCCGCCCACGGCAGGCGCCCGCGCGACGAAGTCTTCGCGCCGGCGATCGACCTGGCGCGAAACGGGTATCCCATCACCGATTTCAACGCCTTCGTGATCGACGAGTCGATGGAGGTGTGCGCGGGGGACGAGGCGTGGTCCGCGATCTATACCGACAACGGCGAGTCGCCCGCGCCGGGCTGGGTGCTGCGGCAGGAGGACCTGGCACGCACGCTGGAGATGGCGGCGGCCGAAGGATCGAACGCCCTGCACCAGGGTCCGGTGGCGCGCAAGCTGGTGGACCGTTTGCAGGCGCTTGGCGGAAGCGTCTCGCTGGACGACCTGGAGGCCGTGCAACCGCGCTGGGACGACCCGGTGGCGACGAGCTATCGAGGACTGCGCGTGCACACGCCGCCGCCGCAGTCCGAGGGGTTTCAGATGTTGCAGTCGCTGCGGCTCATCGCGGGCACCGATATCGCCGCGCTGCCGCGCAACGGCATCGAGCAGCTCGACGTGGTGTTGCGGGCCATTCGCCTCGCCGCCGAGCAGCGGATTCTGAACGCGAACGCCTCGCGGGACAGGATCGACGAGATGCTGGGCGAGGCGGCGGTGGCCACGCTGCGGGAGCGGCTGGAGTCGGGCGAGCCGATCTGCGCCCGGACGCAGCTATTCGGCGAGCCGACGTCCGGTATCGCCGGGTCGCGCGAGCACACCACGTCGCTCTCGGTGGGCGACGCGGACGGCAACCTCATTTGCGTGACGCAGAGCCTGGGATCGCCATTCGGCGCGGGCATCGCCGTGCCGGGGACGGGCGTGGTGCTCAACAATTTCCTGAACTGGGGCGAGCTGCACCCGGACAGCCCCAACTACATGTCGCCGGGCGCGCCGTTGTCGCTGCCGATCGCCCCGAGCGTGACGACTCGCGACGGCGAGCCGGTGCTCGCGCTGGGAACGCCGGGCGGGCACGGCATTTGCCAGACGCAGACCCAAGCGCTGGTGAAGTGGGCCGATTATGGGCTGGGCGTGCAGCAGGCCATCGAGGACCCGCGGGGCGTCCTGGACGATGGGACGGCGCTGCGCATCGAGTCGCGGATCGCGCCGGAGACGATCGACGAACTGCGGACTCGCGGGCATGACGTGAAGGTGCTGGATGCGTTCACGAATTACGTCGGCGGCATGCAGGGCGTGGCTCGCGACCCGTCCACGGGCGTGATGACCGGCGGGGCCGACCCGCGCCGGGACGGATACGCCGCGGGGCTCTAGGCGGGCTGCTCCGCCCGGAGTGACGGATCGGGGCGGGTCCCCTCACCCCAACCCTCTCCCCGTGGAGACCTTTGAATTATTGGGGGCGGGGCGCGTGGGGAAGGGCCTCGGCACCGCC
>JAPOVQ010000005.1 GCA_026708035.1 Chloroflexota bacterium
CGATGCCGATGATCACGCCCGGCAGGCCGTTCGACGAGCCTGTGGTGCCGTCGACGGCCGGCGGCCGGTACGCGCGGTCGATGAGCACCCGGATCCGCGTGCCGCCGGTATCGGCCTGGCCAATCTGGGTGCCCGGGTAGTAGGCCTGCAGGATGTGCGCCGCGGATTGGCCGGCGTGCGCCCGCCCGCGCGCGCCCCACTGCGACATCCCCACGCCGTGGCCCCATCCCGCGCCTTCGAGCCGAACGGTGGCGTGGGGATGAAAGGGGATGGCGACGGTGCTCACCGCGGCCGCGCGGCCTGGCGCGGTCGCCAGCAACACCGCCGTCACGGCAACCAGGCCCGCAAGGGCCTCTGCCTGCCGGCCCGCCCGGCACCAGCGGAAGATGGGGGCGTGTCGTCTCACAGAGCACCGAGTGTACGGCCCGCGGGCACGGGATTGAGCCACATGCGCAACGAAAGGCCGTAGTCGACCGTGACGCCCGGTGGAGCGTCGGCTGCTCGGGCGGCCCATATACTGCATGGGTGGCGTCGCGCAGCGGCAAACACTCATGAGCGCTCCCGCCGCGCGGGGCCCTATTGTCACTATCGACGGTCCGGCTGCCGTGGGCAAGACGACAGTCGGGCGCATGCTGGCCGAGTCTCTGGGCTACCTGTGCCTGGACAGCGGGCTGTTCTACCGTGCCGTGGCGCTGGCGACCGTGCGCGCCGACGGCGATCCAGACAGTGCGGACGATGCCCTGGCGGCCGCCCGCTCGCTCCGGTTGCGCTTTGCGGTCGACCCGTCCGGGAGGTTCGCGGCGCGCGCCTTCAACGGGGACTGCGATATCACCGAGGCGCTCATCAGCCCCGAGGTGGATCGCACCGTCTCGTTGGTTTCGCGGATTCCCGCGGTGCGAGCGGCGATGCTCGAGCCCCAGCGCGAGGCGCTCCGCGAGGGTGACATCGTGGCCCTTGGCCGCGACATCGGGACCGTGGTGTGCCCCGAAGCCGATCTCAAGGTCTACCTGGATGCCAGCCCGGACGTGCGCGCGCGGCGTCGCTGGAAAGAACGCCGGGACGCCGGGGGCCGGATGGACATCGCCGATATCCACGAAAACCTGTTGGCGCGGGACCGCATCGATTCGCAGCGATCGATCGCGCCGTTGCGGGCCGCGTCCGACGCCGTGATCATTTCCACCGATGCTTGCGCGCCGGCCGAGGTGGTGGAGGCCATCAGGGCGTCAATGACCGACCGGGGGTTGATCCATGCGGCCTGAAGTCGAGTGGGAAGCCCGTGACACTCCGCGCCCGGCGATGTGGGCCTATCTCTCCGGGAGAGCCTTCGGTCGCTTTGTCCTGTTTCCACTGCTCTTCGATATGCACGTCCGCGGGCTGGAGCACGTGCCGTCGGACGGCCCATTGATCCTGGCGTCCAACCACGTGAGCAACTTCGATCCGATCCTGGTGGGGACCTATGTTCCGCGCACGACGACGTTCGTAGCCAAGCAGGAGCTTTACCGGGTGGCGCCGCTGGCCCTGCTTTGGCATTGGTGGGGCGCCGTGCTGGTCCGGCGCGACGGTCTGGACATGCGCCCGCTGCGCATGCTGCTGCGGATCCTGGCGGAAGGCGGGACGGTCGGCATGTTTCCCGAGGGCACGCGCAGCCGCGGCAAGGGCCTGCAGCGGCCCTTGCCCGGCGTGGCGTACCTGGCGGTGAAGAGCGGCGTGCCGATTCTTCCGGTGGCCGTCTGGGGCGCGGACAGCTTGAATCTCAAGCGGCGGATGGTGCGCGGCCGTCCCCGGGTTGACATCCGCGTGGGCCCGGTGATGGTTCCCGAGGTGCCCGCGGGCCGAATTACGCGCGAGGTGCTCGACCAGGTTGGCGAAGACGTGATGCACAGCATTGCGGCGCTGCTGCCGGAACGCTTGCGCGGGGTCTACGCCGCGACGAGCGAGGGATCCGTCGATGGCTGACGGCGATCGACAGCTTCCACTGGTGGCGCTGATCGGGCGGCCCAACGTCGGCAAGTCCACGCTGTTCAACCGGCTGGTCGGGGAACGCTCGGCGGTGGTCGAGCCGCAGCCGGGCACCACGCGCGATCGCATCTACGGCGAGCTGGAGTGGCGCGGACGCGCGTTCGCCGTTGTGGATACGGCGGGCATCGCCTGGCACGACCCGGCGCCAGTGGCCGAGGCGGCCGTGGCGCAGGCCAGGGCCGCCGCCGATGAAGCCGACCTGGTGCTGGTGGTCACGGACGTCCAGACCGGGGTGACGGAGCTGGACGGCATCGTGGCCCGCGAGGTGCTTAAGCGCCGGCGGCCGCACCTGCTGGTTGTCAACAAGGCCGACCACATGGATCTGCGGTTGGACACCGGCGAGTTTTACGCCCTTGGCCTTGGCGAACCGACGGCCATTTCCGCGATGCACGGCACCGCGACTGGCGACCTGCTGGATGCCGTGGCCGAGCGCCTGCCGGCCGTGGCCTATGCCGGCGAGCCCGATGAGTTGCCCCGATTGGCGATTGTGGGTCGCCCGAACGTCGGCAAGTCGTCGCTGCTCAATGCGCTGTTGGGTGAGACGCGGGCGCTGGTGCACGACGCGCCGGGGACGACGCGAGACAGCATCGACACCCTGCTGGAGTGGGAGGGCCGGTCCATCCGACTCATCGACACGGCGGGAATTCGGCGCCGGGGGCACATTGACTCGGGCGTGGAATACCACAGCGTGTTGCGGGCCGTGCGCTCGATTCAGCGCTGCGACGTGGGCCTGCTGGTGGTCGATGCGCACGAGGGCGCAACCGCGCAGGACGCGCACGTGGCCGGGCTCGTGCTCGAGGCCGGCAAGGGCATCGTCGTGCTCGCTAACAAATGGGACATGCTCCAAGACCCCGAGCGCCGCAAAGAGGTGGACTTCCACCTCGAGCGGGTTTTGCATTTCCTGCCGGAGGCGCCGTTTCTGCACACGTCCGCGCTCACCGGACGCGGCGTGCCGGCGAGCGTCAGCGCCGGGCTCCAGGTGCATGAAGTGCGGCAGACGCGCGTGGCGACGGGTCCGCTCAATCGGTTCTTGCGCGCCTGGGCCGGCCGGCGCGGTCCGCCCAGTCGCAAGGGACGCCAGGCGCGCTTCAAATACGCCACGCAGATCGGCGTCAGCCCGCCGTCCTTCGTGACGTTCTTCGCGCGGCCCGAAAACGTGCATCCCTCGTATGTGCGCTATCTCGAAAACGGGCTGCGCGAGGCATTCGGATTCGACGGCACGCCGATCGTCATCCGGCTGCGGCCGTCGTAGCACTTCGCCGACGGCCGGTCGAGCTGGCGGGTTGACAGGCGACGTGCCCCATTTCAAGCTTGGCGCCACGCGGCGGTAGGGGGCTGCCTGATGTCCGTGGGCGAGATACTCGGCGCGATCGGTCTTGTGCTCGGCGCCTACGTCGTTGGCTCGCTGCCGACCGGCGTGCTCGTGTGCCGGGTCGGATTCGGCATCGACGTGTTCGCGCAGGGCAGCCGACGGTCGGGCGCCACGAACGTCATGCGCGCGGTTGGGTTTGGACCGGCGGCGCTCGTGATCGTTGGCGATTTGCTAAAGGGGTTTCTTCCCGGGCTGGCGGCCCGCCTGATCTTCGGCGGGGACTCCATCGTGCCGGTGCTGGCGGTGACGGCAGCGGTCGCCGGACACAATTGGTCCGTCTTCTTGCGTCTCCGCGGCGGTCGCGGCGTGGTCACGTCGGTCGGCGGCTTGGCGGCGATGGTTCCGATCGTGGCTGCGATCGCGCTTCCGGCAGGTCTGCTGGCGGCGGCGATCAGCCGCTACGTCTCCGTGGGCTCGCTGACCGGCTCCCTGACCGCGCTGCTGAGTGCGGTCATCTTTTATGCCGTCGCCGGTTGGATCACGGGCTACGACCTGCTGCTGGCGGCCGGGCTCGCGTTCTTTATGTTCACGCAGCACATTGACAATATGCGACGAATCGTCGCCGGTAAGGAGCGACGGCTTCCGGCCTGGGCCGGCCTCATTGGCGGACGCAACGGGCGCAATCGAGGGTCGTCGCTGAGCTAAGCCGGAGACGGGATTCAGGGCTCGAGCGCTACGGGGCGCCGTCCTGCTCAAGCGTGTCCGCCAGCGCCGGCCCAAGCTGCTGGGCGATTCTCTCCACCGCGACCCCCGCCGCGCGGCCGTCCGCGGCGAGCTCAGCCGCTCGGGCGTGGAGCCACACGCCGAGACGCGCGGCATCGAGCGGTCGAAGGCCCTGCGCGGCCAGCGCGGCCACGGCGCCGGCCAGCACGTCGCCAGATCCTGCCGCGGCCAGCGCGGGATTGGGCCGCGCAAGGACAAAAGGCCGGTTGTCAGCGGCCACGAACGTCGGCGAGCCTTTGCCGATCACGACCGCGCCACTGAGGGCCGCAAGCTCGCGCGTGGCTTGCAACATGTCGGCTCCGCGCGGGGTTTCGGCGAGATCGAGAAGGCGGCGCATCTCGCCCGGGTGCGGCGTGAGAATCGTGCTCGGACCCAGCGACCCTAACCGCGCGGGCTCATCGGCGAGCGCGTTGAGCCCGTCGGCGTCGACGACGGTGGGGGTACCGTGCCGTGCGCTGGCCGCAAGATCACACGCCAGCGCATCGCTGCTCGCGCTTCGGCCAAGACCGGGACCCACCAGCAGCGCTGTCGGTTCGCCCAGCGCCTCGATGGCGTCCAGCGTTGCGCCGATGCAGCCGTCGGCGTTCGCCGGCAGTACGCGAAAGGTGGCCGCGGGCGCCACGGCCGCGCAGGCGCCAACCGACGCTTCCACGGAAGCGACGGTCACGACGCCGGCTCCGGCGCCCTGAGCCGCCAGGCCCGCGAGAGCGGGCGCGCCGCGATAGGCGGTCGATCCGCCCACGATCAGCACGCGGCCAAACGTGCCTTTGTGCGCGTCGAGCGGTCGCGCCGGCGCGAGCTCTCGAACTGTGGCGGCATCGATGATCTGCGGTGCGCCCGAGGCGGCAATCTGCGGTGCGAGGCCGATGTCGAGCGCCTCCACCGCTCCCGCGCAGTCGATGCCCGGGTGCAGCACTGTGCCGAGCTTGACGGGACCGGTGGCAAGGGTGCCGGATACGCGAAATGCGATGGGGTCCGCTTGCCCGGAATCGGCGTCCACGCCGGTCGGGATGTCGATGGCGAGCCGAGGCTGGCCGGAGACTTCCGGCAGCGCGCGCAGCATTTCCGCGACCTGGCCGCGCAGCGGCGGCGTGCTCCCGATGCCAAGCAGCCCGTCCACGACGCAAGCCGCCGCCCGGATGTCGCGCGCAAGCGGCCTCGCGTCGCCTGCCCAGACGCGCCAGCGCACCCCGGCCGCGCGGGCCGCATCGACCAACGGATCAGCGGATCGCGCGCGCGATGCCCAGCAGACGACGGCGGCTCCCCCGCGGGCGAGCGTGCGCGCCATGATGAGCGCATCGCCGCCGTTGTCGCCGGGGCCGACCAGGGCCGCGATCACGCGCCCGCGCAGTGGACCAACGCGGCGGTGAACCGCAACGGCGAGCGCCATCCCCGCACGATGCATCAAGTCGATCTCAGGCGCCGTCGCCGACTCGAGTCGCCGCATGCCGGCGACGTCCACCACGCGGTCGAAGGCCGCTCCCGACGTCCGCACCACAGCCTGCGGTCGCGTCACGGGCCGCTGAGCGCCACGACGAAGGCGATGGCCTGATCGCGGCTGTGGGTGAGGCTGATGTCGAGGTCGGTGATGCCGAGCTCGGCTGCCCGTCGCTCGGCGGCGCCGTAGAGGCGCACGAGCGGCTTGCCGCGCGGATCGTTCACGACCTCGATCTCCTTCCACAGCACGCCGCGCATGCCCGTGCCCAGCGCCTTGGACACGGCTTCCTTGGCCGCAAAGCGCGCGGCCAGCTCGTCCGCGCGCCCGCGGCATCTCGCCTGCTCGGCGGGCGTGTAGATGCGGTTGAGAAACCGCGAGCCATAGCGGCGGTGCGCCTGGCGGATGCGCTCGATCTCGATCAGGTCGACGCCGGTGCGGACGCGATGGCCGCTCACGGTCGTCTCAGTGCCCGGTTATTTCAACGCGGCGAATCGAGGAGTCGTACTCCCAACCGCTGCCGAGCAACTCGATTCGGCGCAGCTTCACGGGCGGCGGCTGCAGGGCCCCGAGAAGATCGTCCACGTCGAGCGTGGTCCATTGGCCGCGGGGTACCTGCTGACCCAGCTTCACGCTGAGACCGTCATCGTTCTGGTGGTAGAACCCCGCGCCCCAGATCTGCTCGCCGCCTTGATCGTCCACATAGACCAAGCGAACCATCAGCGGATACTCGGTACCGGCCGTGCCGCCGCCGGACAGGCTCTGAGCGTCCGTCCGCGCTTCCAGACGCAACCGCAGGGTCATGAGATCACGCGTATCGATGTCGAGCAGCTGCATGACGCCACTCTCGCCGTGCCGATCAATCGGAATGCCCTCGCTGGAGCGCACAAAGCGGAGGGTTCCGTCGAAAACTTCAACCCGGCCCGCCGGCCCGGCCTCGGTGTCGAAGAAGCTCCACCACGGACCGTTGCCGATGTCGGTGGCGAACAGCGAGTCTTGGATCAGGTCTCGCTCGATCGGCAGCGGCCCAACGAGGCCGGAGGCCATGCTGAACTCCGCCCGCGATTGACTGGTGAGGTGAAGCGAGCGACTGCCAAGGCTCAGGCTGGCCTCACCGACGCGCACCGCCACGTGGCTAGGGCCTTCGACCGGGCGCTCGACGAGGTAGCTCCCCTCCGCGAGGTCCAGTCGACCATCGTCGACGAGCACCGTGATCGCGCGGTCGGGGATTCGCGGGTGCCGGCTCACGCCGATGCGCACGTGCCCGGTGAACAGCCGCACGACCGAGTCTTGCGAGCGCTCGTTGAATCGTCCGAATTGCATGCGTTGGAGGGCCAGCTCGGTCTCGTTATAAAGCAGCAGGGTGCTTCCGTCGGGAAGGCTCACGAGCACGCGGGAGCGGTCATCCGTTCGAAGCCGCGTTCCCTCGGGCAGGTCGGCCGTCGGCGCGAGCTGACGCCACGTGGCGGCTGCGGGCGGCTGAAAGAGCACGGTTCCCTCGAGGACGACAGCTCGGCTGCCCCGCGCTTCTTGCACCAGGCCAAGCGCCGCGCCGATCCCACGCGGCACAAAGACCGCCAGCGCAACGCAGACAACGAGCGACGCGATGAGCGCGACCCACGCGAGCCGCTGCATGCCGCGGTAGGCCTCAGTCTCGCGGGCTGCCTGGCGTGACGCTATTTCCGTCTCCGTGCGCATTTGCGCATTTTAGGTTCGAATTGAAAAGCCCGTGAATTCACCGGTTTCCGCCGGCCAAGCGGCGTCGATCTGCACCACGCGAGCACCGGGCGGGCCGACGCGCAACTGCCCGAGCAGTGATTCGAGGTCTTCCCGACGGCCCTCGGCGCAGACTTCGACTGAGTGTCCGTCGGCTCGATTACGGACGTATCCGCCTAGGCCGAGTCGCCGACCTTGCGTTTGGACGAAGTAGCGAAACGCGACACCCTGCACCCGGCCATACACCGTCGCGGCAAGGCGAGGCACGCCGGCCTTAGAGCAGCGAGCCCTGCTGCGTGCCGGAGTCGCCCTTGGTGAATCCCAGGTGCTCGTAGGCCTTGGGAGTGGCGACGCGGCCGCGAGACGTCCGCGCCAGGAAGCCGGCTTGCAGCAGGTATGGCTCGTAGTGGGACTCCAAGGTCGTGACTTCCTCGGCCACCGTGGCGGCCAGGGATTGAAGACCGACGGGGCCGCCAGCGTAGGACTCGATGATGGTGGTCAAGATTCGGCGGTCCATGCTGTCGAGGCCATGGGGATCGACGCCCATGTCTTCGAGCGCCTGGTTGGCCACGGCCTGGGTTACCACGCCGTCCGCCTCGACCTCGGCAAAGTCGCGCACGCGGCGCAGCAGCCGGTTGCAGACTCGCGCCGTGCCGCGCGCCCGCCGCGCAATCGCCGCGGCCCCGGCGGGCACGACGTGGACGCCGAGAATCCTCGCCGAGCGCCGCACGATCTGGGCGCACTCGTCGGGCGAGTAGAAGTCGAGGCGATAGGACTCGCCGAAACGATCGCTCAGCGCCGGCGTGAGCTGGCCGTGCCTCGTCGTGGCGCCAACGACGGTGAACCGCGGCAGGTCGAGCCGATAGGTGCGTGCGTGCGGCTTGCCTGCGCCGACCACGATGTCCAGCGCGAAGTCCTCCATGGCGGGATAGAGGATCTCCTCGACCGTCTTTCCCAGCCGGTGAATCTCATCGATGAACAGGACCTCGCCGGGTTCCATGCTGCTCAAGGTGGCGGCGAGATCGCCGGGGCGTTCGAGCGCCGGCCCGGACGTGACGTGCAGCCGGCCTTCCATCTCGGTGGCGATGATGTTGGCCAGGGTGGTCTTGCCCAGGCCCGGAGGTCCGGCGAGCAAGATGTGGTCGATGGGCTCGCCGCGTTGCAGTGCCGCGGCGATCATCAGGCGCAGGCCGCGCTTGACGCGCGGCTGCCCGATGAACTCGTCGTCCGCGAGGCTGACGGGGCGGAGGGTGGTTTCGAGACTGCGATCCTCACCGCCGGCATCGGCGGCGACGATGCGTTCGGTCACGGTGTGACCCGCATGCCGAGGATGCGCAACGCCGCGGCGATGCGATCCGCCACGTCCAGGTCTTCTCCGGCGATCTGCTCGAGCGCCAGCTGCGCCTCGACACGCGTGTAGCCGAGCCCGACCAGCGCGTCGAGCGCCTCATCGGCTCCCGTCGGTCCCAGTCGAATCCCCGGCTCGGGAACCAGCTTGCCCCGCAGCTCGAGAATGATGCGGTTGGCCAGCTTGCGCCCGATGCCCGAGACCGCCTGGAATGGACGGGGATCTTCCTCGTCGAGGGCCTGCACGATGCGGTCCACCGGATGACTGGAGAGCACCCGCACGGCCATCCGCGGCCCCACGCCGGTGACGTCAAGCAGGTGGCGATACGTCTCCAACTCCTGCGCGGAGCCGAAGCCGGCAAGAATTGCCCCGTCAGACGCGATGTGGGTGTGCGTGTGGAGTTCCACCGGCTGCCCGGGCGACCGGCGCGCCCGCGCCGGAACCACGACTTCCAATCCGAGACCCGTGCCGTGGACCTTTATGACCAGCGAGTCGTCGCCGGTGCGGATGACCAGACCCTCCAGGTAGCCGATCATCGGACGCCCAGGGTGCGCTCGAGCGTGCGCGCGCGGATCGAGTGCTGGTGGCAGATCGCCGTCGCCAGCGCGTCGGCGGCGTGGTCGGAGGTCGGTGGCGCGGCCATGCGCAGCAGCCGGACCACCATGGCTTGCACGGCGTCCTTCTCGGCGGCGCCGTAGCCGGCCACGGCGAGCTTGATTTCCTTCGGCGCATACTCTTCCACCGACAGCCCACGGTCGGCCGCCACCAGGTGAACCACGCCCGTGGCATAGGCGACCTGCGCGGCGGTTGTCAGTCGGCGGGCATACCCCAAGCGCTCGAGCGCAATGTCGGTGACCGGATATCGCTCGACAAGCTCCGCGAGCGCGTCGCGGATGGTGGCCAGGCGGGTTCCGAGCGGGTCCTTGGCCCGCGTGGTGATGCACCCCGAGTCCAAGGCCCTCGCCTGGTGCGGTCCCGCGACGATTCCGAAGCCACAGCGCGCCGTCCCGGGATCGATACCCAGCGTCACCCGATCAGGCATGCCGGCCGAATCGCGTGAGGACGCTAGGAGGCCAGCTGCGCGAGCAGGTCGTCGCTGATCTCCAACGTGGTGTAGACGCGCTGCACGTCGTCGAGTTCCTCCAACGCTTCCGCCATGCGCATGGCCTGCGCCGCCTTGGCGGCCTCCAACGGCATCGGCGTGGTCGGCTCATGGACCAAATCAGCGGAGGTGATCCGGTACCCGGCGTCGCTGAGCTCGCGGCGCATGCGCGCCAGGTCCGCCGCCGGCGTGGACACGTGCACCGTGCCGTTGGCCGCCTCGACGTCCAGGGCGCCGGCGTCGATGGCCGTCAACTCGATTTCCTCTGGATCGGCGTCCCCAACCGCAACCGCCAGGCTGCCGCGCGCCTCGAACTGCCACGCCACCGAGCCGGAGTCGGCAAACCGGCCCCCGAGACTTCCTACGGCGTTGCGCACCTCCGCGACGGCGCGATTGCGATTGTCCGTGACCACTTCGATCAGCAGCCCGACGCCCGCGGGACCGTAGGCCTCGTAGGTGAGCTCGATTAGCGAGGCGCCCTCACCGGGACCGCCGCCGGCGCCGCGCTGGATCGAGCGCTCGATCGTGTCCTTGGGCATGTTCGCGGCACGGGCTTTGGCGAGCGCCTGCTCGAGCCGGAAGTTTCCGCTGGGGTCGGGGCCGCCGTCTTGCACGGCCACCGTGATCTCGCGCCCGATCTTGGTGTAGAGCTGCCCGCGCTTTGCGTCGTTCGCGGCTTTCTGGCGCTTGATTTGCGACCACTTGGAATGGCCGGACATTGCCTGCACCCCCAGGGAGCCGCGCGGGATTTCTCGAAGTATAGGATAGCGTTGTTCGCTGTTTGTGCGTACCTTCCGTCACCGCGGCCGGGCGCGGGCTATGCTGGCGCGGAGTCACCGGAGCCCCAGCCAATGACGCAGGAATCAACGTTGCCTCGCGCCGCATCCGCGGCCCTGTTCGATCGCGCGCGACAGGTGATCCCGGGCGGAGTCAATACGTCGCTGCGAAAGGTCGAGCCGCAGATCGTCTGGTCCGGAGCGGAGGGCGCCTACCTCCACGACGTGGACGGCAACAGCTACCTCGACTACAACGCCGCGTTCGGCCCGATCATCCTGGGGCACGCGCATCCGGGCGTGGCCGCCGGGGTGGCCGAGCAGCAGCGCACGCTGGACCTCACGGGAATCGGGACCAGCGAGCTGGAGATCCAGGCGGCCGAAAAGGTCGTGGAGCACGTGCCGTCGGCCGAGCAGGTGCTGTTTTGCACGTCGGGCTCCGAGGCCACCTACCACGCGGTGCGGGTGGCGCGCGGGGCCACGGGCCGCCGGGCCATCGTCAAGTTCCAGGGGCACTTTCACGGCTGGCACGACCACCTGCTCGCCAACGTCATCTCGCCGCCCGACCGCGTGGGCCGGCTGGACCCGCTGTCGTCCGGCATCCTGCCGGACGTTCACGCCGAGCTGATCGTGCTGGAATGGAACGACCTGGAGGAGTTGGAGCGACTGATGGCCGAGCGCGGCCAGGAGATCGCGGCCGTGATCCTGGAACCCATTCCCCACGCGATCGGCGTGGTGATGCCCGAGCAGGAGTTCCTCACTCGCCTGCGAGCGCTGACCCGTGAACATGGGGTCGTGTTGGTGTTCGACGAGGTGGTCACGGGCTTTCGGCACGCGCTGGGCGGTTTTCAGGCCATCACAGGCATCACCCCGGACCTGACCACGCTGGGCAAGGCCATGGCGAACGGCTACCCCTGTGCGGCGATCTGCGGCCGGCGCGACCTGATGCAGCACTTCAACACGTCGGACGGCGACGTGTTCTTCTCGGGCACGTTCAACGGGCACCCGCTGGCGATGGCGGCTTGCCTGTCCACCATCGAGGCGCTTGAGCAGCCGGGGCTCTACGAAAGGCTGTTCGACCTGGGCGAGCGCATGCGGCGGGGGCTCGACGACATCATTCAGCGGCTGGGCATCGAGGCGTTCGCCAGCCAGTTCGGCTCGGTGTTCGTGACCTACTTCATGTCCCCGCCGGCCAACTCGTACCGCGACCTGCTGCGCAACGACGACGAGATGTACATCGACTTTCACCGCGGCATGCTGGAGCGCGGCTTCTACATGCTGCCGATGGCCCTCAAGCGCAACCACATCTCGGCGGCGCACACGGAAAGCGACATCGACCGCACGCTGGAGGCGGCCGACGACGTCCTGACGGCGCTGGCGCAGGGCCGGCCCGTCACGCGGTAGCGGCCGCCAAACGCGTCTGCCCTCGAGTAGGGGCGGGTTTCAAATCCGCCCCTACCGTGGTCTTCAGCGGTATTCGCCCGCAGGCCCCAGCTCGTCCTCGATTTCGCAGATCAGCTCGATCAGCTCGTCCGCGACCCGTTCGTGATGCGCGTCGAACGGCATGATCGGCTCGCGCACCCGGGTGGTGGCGAATAGGCCGCGACGGACGCAGTAGCGCTTGTAGAAGTGGATCGAGATGTCGATGTACTGGTGCGCGAAGGCCAGGAACGGCACCACGCGGTGAAACAGCTCGCGCGCATCGTCCCGGCGACCGGCGCGGTGCAACCGAAAGATGTGCACGAACGGCCGGTTGATGGCGGTGGTGGTTGTGAAGTGCGTGCCGCGATCGAGGGCCTCGATGAACTGCGGCAGCGACCAGCCGCAGCCAATGGTGAGCCGGTTATCGGTCGCGGCGATGAGCTCGGAAGTCTTGGCGCCGGAGGGCACGGTCTCCAGCTTCAGGCAGCGGAAGGCATCCAACTCGTCCCATAGCTGCATGAGCGTGCGGCGGGCCATACCGTAGCCGCCCCAATGCAGGTCTTGGATCATGAGCATGGGCATGCCGGCGCGGGCGACCTCGCGAAAGTAGTCCAACGCGCCATCGTGATCCTCGATCAGCGGCACCGGCACCGCGCATAGAACCCCGTCGACGCCAAGCGCCACGGCGTCCTCGGCCAGCGCGCGCGCACGTTGCGCATCCGGGTCGCTGGCGCCGGCGACGACCGTGACGCGGCCGCCGACGATTCGCAGCACCTCGCGCACGTAGACATGCCGCTCGTCGGGCGTGAGCTTGGCGACTTCGCTGGCCACCGCGGGAACGATGAACCCGCTCACGCCGTCGGCGATGGCTTCCTCCAACAGGCGTTCGAGTGACGCGACATCGAGCTTGTCGTCATCGGTGAAGGGCGTGTTGACGATCGGCACGACGCCCGTGAGGGGATAGAGATCCTTCATGCCGTAAACACAGTTCCGCGCACGTAGTCGGCCTCATCCGACGCGAGGAACGCCAGCACGCGGGCCACGCCCTCCGGATCGCGCAGTTCTTTCTTGGCGGCGTCGATGTCCGCGCGCGACCATCCGCGCGCCCGCCCCTCGTCCTCGACGTTTGCCCGTTTGAGCGGCGTGTCAACGATCGACGGACACACGGTGTTTACCCGGATGGGGCGTCCCGCCAGGTGGTTCGGCGCGATGAAACCCAGGCCATGAACGGCGGCTTTGCTCGTGCCATAGGCCACGGATGAGCTGCGGCTGGTCACGCCGGCCCCCGACGCGACCAGGAGGATTGTGCCCCCGCGATCACCCATGGCCGCCACGGCGTGCTTGATGCAGAGGAAGGTGCCGCGCACGTTCACGTCCTGGACCCGCTCGAACGTGGCGAGATCCAATTCCGCGATTTCGACGAAGGCGCCCTGCAGGATTCCCGCACAGGTGACGAGGACGTCGAGCGTTCCGAACTCGGAAACAGCAGTCTGGATCAGGCGTTCGCAGTCGGGCTCGCGCGTAACGTCGACGTGCGTGAAGGCGGCGGTCAGACCCGACTCGGTGAGCTCGCGCGCCAGGGCTGCGCCCTTTGCGTCGTCGACGTCGCCGATAACCACGCGCGCGCCGCGCGCCGCGCAGAGTCGCGCGGTGGCGCCGCCAATGCCCGACGCGCCGCCGGTGATGACCACGACCCGTCCGTCAAGCGACGTCATGACGCGGCATCCCAGGACAGACCGGCCTGGGCCATGGCGTCATCAACGGCCTGCTTGGCGGGCGCGAGCTGGTCGAGCGTCAAGTGCTCCAGCAGTACCCATGCGTGCGGCTCGGCGGCGTTGAGTCGCTTCAGCCACCGCGCGTGATCGACGACGCCCTCGCCCGGCACGACCTCGTCGACGTGCAGCACAAGCTCCTCCCGGACGACGTAGTCCTTCCAGTGTGCCGCCGCGATCCGGCCTCGCGCACCGTCGAGCAGGTCGTCGTAGATCGAATTTGGCCGCCAAGCATCCCAGATGCTGCCGATGAAGTTCACCGGATCGAGGTTGAAGGTGAGGGCCGGCGAGTCGATGGCGTCGAGAATGGCAGTCACGCGCTCGTGCCGATCGATGGTCGATAGGACATGCCCCTCGAACGCCAGCACCACGCCGAGGTCCTCCGCGGCCCGGGTCGCAACGCGCAGGCTGTCTAGCGCGCGGTCGAACGTGGCGTCCAGATGATGGTCCGGGTGGCCAAACCATGGGCCGTTGGAATTGAGCCCGCCGGGCCGGACGTAGCAGGTGCGCGCGCCAAGGACCTTCGTCGCATGCATGTGGGCGATCAGGCCGTCGATACCCAGGCGGCGGTCGGCGTCACTGTGCCCGACCAGCGATCCATACGCGCCGTTGGACTGGGCGATGACCAAGCCCGCGTCGGCAATGACGCCGCGCGCGTGCCGAAGGTCTGCCTCACTGGCCTCGCCGGGACCGCCCAGCTTGACGTTCGTGCCCTGAAACCCCAAGTCGGCCAGGCCGCGCACGTCGGCCGGCGATATGTCCGCCGGACGGTCGGGCAATGCCCCCGCCACGCCGATCAGCATGTCTCGATGGTCCGTGCGATGCGACGGATCATCCTACGGCGTGTGCCACACTCGGCGCGCTCGCCCAATGAGAGCAGCCATCATGTCGGACACTGCCCCTCCACGCGATTGGCATCCCGAACCCTTCCGCAAGCTCGTCACGCTTGGCGAGAGCACCACCGCCGGCGGCTGGAGCTCGGTGCGCGAGCGCAGCTGGCCCCATGTGCTGGCCGCGCTGATCTCGGACTTTCAGGACGAGCCCGTCGAGTTGGTCAACACCGGCATCGGGGCGAACGTCATCTCCACGCGCGTGCCCTGCTACTCATACTCCGGCAAACCGGCGGCCAACGAGCGCGTACAAAAGCACGTGATCGATCACGCTCCCGACTTGCTCGTGATCTCCTACGGCCTGAACGACGCTCGCGGCGGCACGCCGGCCGAGATGTTCCGCAGCGAGCTGACGGGCGTCATCGAGAAGGTGCGGGCGGGGTGCGATCCGTTGATCGTGCTGCCGGGGCCCTACTACATGACCGACTTCGGCCTCGGAGAGCACTTTCAGGAAGGCAGCCATGAGGTGTTCCAGACCTACAACCTCGTCACCGAGCAGGTCGCCCAGGCGACGAATTGCCTGTTCAGCGACGTTTACAACGCCTACGGCGGCGCGGCGTGGATGGTGCACTACGACGGCGTCCACGCCAACGACCTGGGGCACCGGCTGGTCGCGCACACCATTTTCCAGACGCTGGCGCAGACTTGCTCCGGATTGGCCATCCGCACCAAGCGCCTGGAGCGCACCGGCGAGCGCTGGCGCGACGAATCCACGCTGATGGCGGACTACGGCTACCAGGGTCGGCGGGCCATGCCGCTCGAAATCGACGACGATGCCTAGCGACGAGCCGCGCATGCGGGGCGTGTTCCCCGTCTTGCAGTCGCCGTTCGACGACGCCGACCGGCTCGATCTCGACGCGCTGGCGGCCGAGGTGGACTTCTGCCGGCGGGCGGGCGTCCACGGCGTCGTGTACCCCGCCATTGCCAGCGAGTTTCAATACCTGACGGACGACGAGCGCCGCGCCGGGGTCGAGGCGGTGGTCACGGCGGCCGCGGGCGCCGTTCCGGTCGTGGCCGGCGTCGCGTCGGCCAGCGGCGCGCAGGCGGCGGTCTACGCCGAGCATGCCGCCCAAGCCGGCGCGAGGGCCGTGATGGCGCTACCGCCGATCCTTTCACCCGGGAGCCCTGACGAGCTGCGGGCCTACTACGCGGGCATCGCTCGGGCGGCTCATTTGCCGCTGTTCGTGCAGCATTCGCAGGCCGGCATGGACGCCGAGTTCCTGGCGGGCCTGGTGCGCGACATCGATTCGGTGCACTACATCAAAGAGGAGATGCACCCGAGCGCGCACTACATCAGCGGCGTGCTGGAGGCGCTCCCGGCGGGTTCGGTGGGCGTGTTCGGCGGCTACTACGGTCGCTGGATGCTCTCGGAGCTGGCGCGCGGCGCGACGGGGTTCATGCCCGCCGCCGACACCGTGGACGTGCACGTGCAGGTCTGGGAGGCCTGGCAGCAGGGCGACAGGGCCGGCGCGCGCGAGATCTTCAATCGGCTTCTGCCGCTCATCAACCTGTCGGTGCTGCTGGAAACGCCGCTGCTGAAGGAAGTGCTGGTGCGGCGGGGCGTGTTCACCTCGACGCGAATGCGCCAGCCGGGCGCGCTCCAGCCCGACGAGCACGATCACGCGGAGTTGGACGCCATCCTGGAGAACCTGCAGCCGCTGCTGCGCGCCTGACGCCGGGCGCGGGCATCGGTCACAATGCCCCGCCCCCAGCCAGAGACCTCGCCATGAAGATCACCTCCGTCCAGGCCATCGTTCTCCGACTGCCCGACGTCACCACCGCCGCCGACGGCACGCAGGACACCTGCCTGATCCGCATCGAGACCGACGCCGGCATCACCGGCTGGGGCGAGGTGGATTCGGCGCCGACCGTGGTGCGCGCGGCCGTCGAAGCGCCGCTGTCGAACGGCATCACGCGCGGCCTGGCCAGCGCGCTGGAGGGATCCGATCCGCTGGCCATCGACGCCTGCATGCAGCGCATCTACGACCTCACGCAGTACTACACGCGCTACGGGGCGGGCGCCCACGCGGTGGCTGGAGTAAACATCGCGCTCTGGGACATCGCGGGCAAGGCCTACGGCCAGCCGATCTACCGGCTGTTCGGCGCGGCGCAGCGGCAGGTGCGGGCCTACGCGTCGGTGCTGTTCCAGGACACGCCCGCGGAAACTTACGAGCTGGCGGCGCGCCTGGCCGACCGGGGCTTCACGGCGGCGAAGTTTGGCTGGGGGCCGATGGGGCAGAGCGAGGCCAACGACATCGCCCTCGTCCGCGAGGCGCGGCGGGGCCTGGGCGAGGAAGTGGACCTGATGGTGGACGCGGGCCAGCCCTGGGACTGGCGCACGGCCCTGGTTCGCACCCGGCAATTCGCCGAGTTCCGCCCATTCTGGCTGGAGGAACCGCTGCACCCCGAGGACGTCGCCGGCTACGGCAAGCTCTCGGCGGTGAGCGAGATCCCGATCGCGGGCGGCGAGTCAGAGTCCCGCCTGCTCGATTTCGAGGAGTTGATCCTGGTGGGCGGGCTGGACTGGGTGCAGGCCGACCCGGGCCGCTGCGGCATTACCACCATGGTTGAGATTGGGCGCCTCGCGGCCCGCCATCAGCGCGGCTTCGTGAACCACACGTTCAAGACCGGAGTCTCGATCGCGGCCTCGCTGCACGTGCTGGCGGCGGTGCCGAATACGCAGGTGCTCGAATACGCCATGACCGAGTCGCCGATCCGCCACGAGCTGACCTACGAAGACTTCGAGCTCGACGCCGGATGGGTCGGCCCATCCGACGCACCCGGTCTCGGCGTGACCATCAACGAGGCGACGCTGGAGCGGTACGGGGTGGCTTAGCCGGGCAGACTATGCGCCGAGGCTTACTGATGCCAACGGCCGCCGCTCGTACTAACTTCGACCGGCGGCCGCCGGTGTCGGGACGACGCCGGCCAACCCACTCACTGACATTCGGCCTGCCATCGTCGCCTACCGTCGGCAAACATGCTGGCTGGTGCCGGCGAGCGCGTGGTGTCGCTCTTGATCAACCCGACGCATCACTCCCGCTCGCACACCGGAAGCGCGCGGTTGTCTTCGCTGCGGTAGTCAACCGCGTGCCATACGGTCCGCGGGATGCAGCCGGTCATGCGGTTGCCCCACAGCCCCAACCACGTCAAATCGGTCAGCCGGTTAAATTCCGGCGGGATTGCCCCCGTGAGTCGATTCGACGGGAGGCTGAGTTCCTGCAACTTGCCCAATTGCCCCAGTTCCGGCGGGATCGCCCCGGTCAACTGGTTGGAGGCGAGTTTGAGCTTCGTCAAGTTCGCCAACTGACCCAGTTCAGGCGGGATTGTCCCCGTCAGTTGGTTGGAGCTGAGGTTGAGCTCCGTCAAGCTCGCCAGTTGGCCCAGCTCCGGTGGAATCCCCCCCGTCAGTTCGAAGTTGTGGGAAAGGTCGAGCCTAGTCAAGTTTGCCAACTGGCCCAGTTCCGGCGGGATCGCTCCCGTCAGTTGGTTGAAGCCGAGGTCCAGCTCTGTCAGGTTCGCCAACTGGCCCAGTTGTGGTGGAATCGGTCCCCGCAATTCGTTCGAGGAGAGGTCGAGCCTGGTCAACTCCGTCAACTGGCCCGATTCCGGCGGGACCACCCCCGTCAGTCGGTTCGTTCTCAGATTCAGGATGCGGAGGCTGGTCAATCCCCCGAGTTCCGGTGGGATCCCCCCCGCCAGCCGTGGGTTCTCGGAGAGGTTGAGATCCTGAAGCTTGGCCAATTGCCCAAGCTCCGCCGGAATCTCACCAGTCAGCCGGTTGCCGGCGAGGTTCAGGGACTCCAAGGCCCCCAGGTCTCCGAGGCTTGGGGGAATCGAACCGAAGAGTCCCACCTTCTCCAAGCGCAACCCACGCACGCGAAGCGGCAAGCCCTTGGACGTCGAAGTCTCGATCACGACTCCCGCCCAGGAGGTGATCGGCAAACTGGGGTCCCAGCGGAATCGCGCATTCCCGGCGAGCACTGCAAGACTCCTGAGCAGCACCTCGCAGTCTTGGACGAGGCCGGGATTCGCATCGGGCCTGGGAACGACGACGCCCGCGGAGCAGTCGGCGGGGTCGCCGTGTGCTTTGTCTGGGAGGTGGAGATACCCTTCGTACAGGATGCGAGGGTCCCCGCCGTCGCGGTCCATCGTGACGAGAAAACGCTCTGGGCTGTGGATTGCGATTCGGGAGCCATCGGGCGACCAGGCAACCAATCCGGGAACGGGCCGCTCGTCCAGCGGCGGCGTCAACCAGCGATGCTTGGTCCCATCGGGACTGACGAGAAGGAGATAGGGCAAGTCGGATGTGAGGAGAATCTCCGATCCGTCCGGTGACCACTCGACCTGACGGATCCGGTCGAGTCGATTTCGGAAACTTAGGTCGATCGACTCGATCTGACGACCGCCGGCGTCGATTTCACCGGCGCCAATCACCAACCGTCGATCGGTGCCATCCGCATTCGCGGTGAACACCCCCCACTCGGATCCGACGGTTCCGCGAGCAGCCGCAAATGCGATGCGTTGCCCGTCGGGGGACCACGAAGGCCGCGGCGGGATCTCGCGGGGCCGCGGGGGCAGATCACCTATCCATGCCAAGGGAATCCGCCCAATCTCGCTCATCCGCCACTCAGGCACACTCACGGTATATAGAGTGAGCGGTTTTCTATACTTGTCGTCAACCTTATCTATTGTATAAAGCGCGATATGTTTACCGTCCGGCGACCAAATTGGCGGGGCGAAGGCGAATCCTTCACTCGTCAATGGCGCCGGCAATATACGGCGTGCAATCTCGTCTGAAGCGTTCCATACGTACAAGCTATCCGCAGCTGGAAACCACCGAGGCTCTTCCGCTGACAAGAAGACCATCCGAGTGCCATCTGGTGACCACACAGGATAGTGATCGACTCTCTGTTCGCTCTTGGTGATCCGTGTATTCGTAGTAATCCGGTGATAACCATTCTTGTCAAGTTCACCGAGCACAATCTCATAATTCGCTGATGGCAACGGCGGCTCGCTGGCAATTCTCGAATAGCTGCCCCCAGCCGCTACGTCTTGAAAATACTCGCAACTCGTATAGGCGATTCTATCGCCCGTCTCGGAGATGTCTGCGTAATGACCGTGCCCAAGAGAAACGCTTTCGAAGTTATGATCTACTGGAGTAGCGTCAAGTACGTGAAATATCTCTCCAGTCAAGTCATCTGCCAACCAGACCGAACCACTGGAACCAAATACAATACCGGGTCCAACACGCGACCAGCGTAGGAAATGCGACCAATCCTCAGGTAGGACTGAGTCGTCATAGCAACGATAGTGGACTGTACGAATCTCCGAATCGACATGGACGCTTCGTGTTTGTGCAGGCTGTGGGCGATGTTCCGTAGTCGGGCGCTCCGCAATCATGATGCCACTTGAATACTCAGTCACGGTCGTTCCATCAGGCAATACTCGTCGCGACACTACTCTCGATACTGACTCCGTTGGCGTCGGAGTAGCCTGCGGAATCGCAGCGTCGGTAGACGGAGCGGGTGGGCTCTCTTGTGCCGTTCTCGAAGTGTCAGATGCGTCCGGATCGCAGCTAGCCAGACTCACCGCCAGTCCGACCGCGGCCAGAAGCGGGACGGCAAAGCGCCACGACTTGCGATGACCCTTCACGGGTCCACCTCCTACGCGCTGATGGCGTTGGGTACCGTGTGCTTCATTGGATAGTACGCGTGCAGTGGCGGAATCGTTCCATCGTCACTTTCGACTATGTGGTGAACCTCGAAAGATGGGGTGAGGGCTTCCAATGCTCGGGCGCCTTGAGAGGCAAATGGGGTCGGAGGAGGCTAAGTTCCGCCAGCGGCGGAATTGTCGGCCGCGGGTCCCACGCTGCGAGCAGCGCGGACCACCGAGCCTGGATTCCGGCGTGCGCCGGAATGACGACGGGTTGCGCCCGGGGGTCTTATTCCAGCGAGAATGGGGATTGGGCGGAATTCCCTAGCCTTCGGCAAGCAATTGCCGCAGGTAGGTGATTTCGTGGGCCGCCGTCTCTTCCCACAGATGGTGGTTGGCGTGCTCGATGCTGATCCAGCCGTTGAAGCCTTCCTCCTGCAGGATGTGCAGGTAGCGCCGGAAGTCGAGGTCGCCGGCGTCTAGGAAAGTGAGCTGGCCCCAGGTGGTCTCGGTGGCGCCGATCCAGTTGTGCGCCTGGATCTGGTCCACGTAGCGTCCGAGCTGTCGCGCGCTGTCCTCGGGCGTCTCGCCGACGAGCGGGGTCTGGATCGCCACCCGCAGGTTGGGACGGTCCACCAGCTCCAGCAGCCGAATCGTCGTCGGGCTGGTATCGGAGAGACACGGTCCGCTGTGGATCACCTGATGCGTTTCGAGCAGCAGGATCACGCCTGACGCCGCCGCCATGTCGCAGGCTTCCTGGAGCCCCCTGACGCAGCGCGCCCACATGGCGTCGTCGGCGTCGGCGCTGGGCGTAGTGCCGGTATAGGCGCGCACGTAAAGGGCGCCCAGCGTTTCCGCGTAGCCGACGAAGATGGCGGCCTCGCGCAGGGAGGCCGCCGCCGACGCCTCGCTGGTGGTGAAGTCGAAGTAGGGACTCAGCTGCACAATCTGCAGGTCCCGCACCGCACAGGCGTCGCGCACCCAGGCGAGATCGGCCGTGTCGAGGTATTGCTTCCAGAGGTCGATGCCGTCGTAGCCGAGGCGGCCGGCGACCTCGATGCAGCGCTCGGCCACGTCCTGGGTCCAGCCGAACCCCATCATCGCCAGGGAAACTTGCATGCGGACCCCTCAGGTGCGCGTCGGGCGGAGTTTAAGGGAAGTCAGAGAGGCTCTGCGCGGTGACGACGCCTGCGGCTTTCGGCGAGGGAATGACCAGAGATTGATTTGAGCCGCAAGCCGCTGACCCCCATCCCAACCTTCCCCCTGTTAGGGGGAAGGGGTCGAACCGGATGAACCCTGGCGTCGGCCATTGATCCCCATCCTGACCTTCCCCCTTCCAGGGGAATGACCGAACTGGGGATATACGCGCTTCGGGCCGTCGCGGTATTGTCAGGATGGCGGCTGACGGAGGGGAATCCACGTGGAGTATCGACGGCTGGGCAAGACCGGACTCGACGTGTCCGTCGTGGGCATGGGCTGCTGGGGTCTCAGCGGCGGGTTGGGACACGTGTCGCAGGCTCAGGCCAACGCGACGGTGCACGCGGCCATCGATGCCGGGGTGACGCTGTTCGACACGGCCGACGCCTACGGACCGCGCCTGAGCGAGCTGATGCTCGGCAAGGCGCTGCGCGGCGTGCGCGACCAGGTGCTCATCGCGACCAAGGTGGGCCAGATCGGCTGGAACACGGGGCACCTGCTCAGCTATGAGTCGGTCGAGCACGTCCACAACTGCTGCGACGCCAGCCTCTACCGCCTCGGAACCGACGTGATCGACATTTACCAGTGCCACCAGCCCAATCCGGCGCATCCCGAGGTGCTGGTGGAGGCCTTCGAGCAGCTGCTCCAGGCGGGCAAGATCCGGTCCTACGGCGTCTCGACGGACGATCCGGCGGTGCTGCGCGCCTTTGACGAGCGCGGCGGCAACGGCGTCTGCCAACTCGGGTACAGCGCGCTCAACCGCGCGGCGGAGCGCCAAATACTGCCGCTGTGCGCCGAGTGGGACATCGGAACGCTGGTGCGCGTGCCGTTGGAGCGGGGCATCCTCACCGGGAAGTTCGACCGGGGCACGGTCTTCGACGACATGAACCGCTCGGCGTGGAACGAGTCCGCGCGGGCCGAGTTCCTCGCGCAACTTGACGCCGCGGAGCAAATTCGTCCGCTGACGAACGCGCGGCGCAGCATGACGCAGGTCTCGCTGGCCTATCTGCTGGCGCACCCGGCGGTGACGTCGGTGATTCCCGGAATGAAGACGCCGGAGCAGGCGCGCGGCAACGCCGCGGCTGCCGACGTGGCCCTGACGGCGGACGAGATCGAGTTGATACGGAGTATTCCGGAGTCGACGTCCGTGCCGCTGGGCGCATCCGGAAAGCCCATCGACCGGTCGCCGACTTAACACACGAAGCGTCTAAAGAGCCCAGCTCCCGTCCGCCTCCCCCTCTCCGAAAGGGTGTCCGCCTCCCTCTCCCATGGGAGACCTTTGAATTATTGGGGGCGGGGCGCGTGGGGAAGGGCCTCGGCACCGCC